>DDOU01000043.1:21151-22873 GCA_002341825.1 Candidatus Igneacidithiobacillus taiwanensis
GCCGTGCTGATCGACCACGGTCACATTTTTATCTTCCAGACCCGGAACGCTCGCCGCCACGAGATGGATGATTCCCGCCACCTGGGCGGCAGAAAGTTGCCGGCCAGGGTAGAGAGAAACCATGACCGAGGCGGTGGGTTTTTCTTCTTGATCGAGGAAGACCGAGGGCTTGGGAATTGCCAAATGCACCCGGGCGTGCTCGACTTCCCCCAGGGAGGCGATGGTGCGCTGCAGCGAGCCCTCGAGGGCGCGCTGGTAATTGACATGCTCGACGAAGTCGCTGGTACCCATGGGTTCGTGGTCGAGGAGCTCAAAGCTCATGCCATCGCCATGCGGCAGCCCCGCGGCTGCCAGCTTCATGCGGGTGCTATAGACGATATCACTCGGTACCGTAATGACGGTGCCGCCATCGGTAATGCGAAAAGGCACATTGAGTTTTTGTAGCTCGGCAATGACCTGACCGCCATCCCGATCGGAAAGCCCTGCGTAGAGCACCTGATAATTGCCGGAGCCGTGCCATAGACTGGCAACCAGCAACACCGCCAGCAGTGCCGCCACAACAACGAGAAACGCAAAGCGGCGGTTTGCCGGCATCGAGCGCCAGCGATCCTGCCACTGCTGCAGGTCTAGGCGTGCCCGGAGTGGGCTGAGGACTTCATCAGCCATAGGACATCACCTCGATGCACTCAGGCAGAAATATTCATGATGTCCTGGTAGGCAGACACAAGCTTATTGCGCACCTGGAGCATGGTTTGAAAAGAAAGATCCGCCTTTTGCGAGGCTACCATCACCTGACTCAGGCTCACCTGCGGATCGCCACTGGCAAATTGATTCTGCAAGGTATTGGCGGTTTCCTGACGGGCATTGACGCCATCTACCATCTGCTTGAGGGTATTGGCAAAATCTCCAAGCCCACCCATTTCCGAGCCGTTGCTCTTCATTCCCTGGGCCTGCTGGGTTAGGGTCCGCAACTGACTGAGGAGGCTATCCAGCGACTCTACACTGCTCATGACGCAATCCTTCCTGAAAACGCTTTCCCATCACCATAGCAATATCTAGGCCATGCTATCCCAGATCAAAGCCAGCCTCCCGCAGGCGCTGCAACTTGTGCCGCAGGGTGCGCGCACTGATGCCCAATAACCGAGCCGCTGCTTCGCGCGCACCGCCGGTCTGCTGTAGGGCACTGGCAATCAACTCGCGTTCATATTGCCCCTTTTGCACGCCCAACGCCAAGTCTGCGGCGGATTTGGACGACGGGTTCATCGGTATCTCCTCTTCCAATGGCGCAATGGGCAAATCGAGATCTCCGGGCTGCAGTTCCTCCCCTTCCGCCAAAATCAGGGCGCGTTGCAGGGCATTCTGCAGCTCACGCACGTTGCCGGGCCATTCATGCGCGAGCAAAACCCGCGCCGCCATCGGCGACAACCGCCGCGGCCGTAGCCCGAGATTTTCTGCGGCAGCTTCGATCAGGTACTCGGCAAGAGGGATAATGTCTTCCCGACGCTCGCGCAGCGGCGGAATCAGCAAGGGAAACACCTGCAAACGATAAAAGAGGTCGGCGCGAAATTCTCCCGAACGCACCGCTGCTTCGAGGTCGCGATTGCTCGTAGCAAGCACACGAATATCCAAGCGAATCAGACGCTGTCCGCCAACTCGTTCCAGCTCCCGCTCCTGCAGCACCCGCAATAGCTTGGCTTGCAGAGGCAGAGGCATTTCCGTGAC
>DDOU01000045.1:0-2787 GCA_002341825.1 Candidatus Igneacidithiobacillus taiwanensis
TCGGTAGCGACCCAGAATGTGCAGGTGGGCATCGGCTCCCGGCGCCAGCATCATTTGCTTGCGCACAGCTGGCGCTATCTTCTGCCCCATCCCCAGAGCCTGCGCAATCTGGAAGCTATCGCCCAGAGCCTGCAGGGCATGGATCTTGTTGGTTTGAATGAGGTCGATGCCGGTTCTTTTCGCAGCCAGTACCTCAATCAGGCCGTCTTTTTGGCGGAGCGTAGCGGCCTACCCTATTGGGCGCAGCAACGTACCCGAGATTGGGGGGACCTTGCCCAGCATAGCAATAGCCTGCTCTCGCGCTGGCCCATTCTCGATATCGAAAGACATCAATTCACCGGAACCCTCAAAGGGCGTGGACTGCTGCGTGCCCTGATCGAAGTGCAGGGACGCCAAGTGCAGGTCATCGTCACCCATCTTGCCCTCGCCAAGCCGGGGCGCCTGCGCCAAATTCGCCAACTCCTGCCCCTCTTGCGCGATGCCCCGGCGAGCATTCTGCTCGGTGATCTCAATTGCGGGCGCGATTCGGCAGAACTGCGCCTCCTGCGCGATCAAAGTGGTTTGCAATCGCCTAGCCAGCAGCCCGCAACCTTTCCCAGCTGGGCGCCCCAGCGCCGCCTCGATCATATCCTCATCAGCCCGGAACTGCTTTTTGTGGAGGTGTGGACCGAGCGCGAACAGCGTTCCGACCACCTTCCCCTTTTCGCTCGTTTGCGTTGGCAAGACCCCAGCGCTTTGGCAATGTCATCATTGCGGGCATAATGCGTAGAACGTGAGCCCTACGAGTACCGCCAGCAACATGAGCAGCGCCAGTCGAGAAGAGCCGAGTGCCCCCAGCTGGCAGCTCAGCGATGGCACCGTCCATCTGCGCGGCAGCTGGACCCTGGCGCAGTTGTCGCGGCGGGTGCGGGCAGTGCAACAAGAGCTGCAGCGCCTCGGTGCGGGCAAGGCCTGGAATCTCGAGCGGATCGACAAACTCGACAATCTCGGTGCCCTGCTTCTCTGGCGCAGCTGGGGACGACAGTTTCCGGCCCACTTGCAACTGCGCGAGCAACACCGTCCCCTGTTCGATCGCCTGCAGCAGGTGCAGCCCCTGCAACCCACGCATAGAAGACTCGGTCTCTTTCCCCTGCTCGATCAGCTCGGCGCCCATATTGCCTCGGTTCTTGGTGATCTCTGGGGGCTATTTCTGCTCTGGGGAAACCTCCTGCAGGATTTTTTTGCTGCCCTCCGGCATCCCAGCCATTTCCCCTATCGGGAAATCTCCGCCACCATCGTCAAGACAGGCCCCGACTCCCTGCCTATTCTTACCCTAATTGGCTTTCTCATCGGTATCGTCATTACCTATCAGTCGGCACCAACCCTCGCCAGCTACGGCGCCAACATCTACATCATCAGTATTGGCGGTATCAGTATTCTGCGCGAGTTTGGGCCAATGATCGGCGCCATCATCATTGCCGGGCGCTCGGGCTCCGCCTTCACCGCGCAAATCGGCGCCATGCGCGTGACGCAAGAGCTCGACGCGCTGCAGACTTTTGGGGTCTCGCCGGTACAGCGCCTCGTTTTACCCAAGGTCATTGCCCTAGCCGTCACCATGCCGCTCCTGGTGATCTGGACCGATCTGGTCGGGCTCTTCGGCTCCATGCTGGTCGCCAATTTCAGCCTCGGCATCAGTCCCGACTTCTTTCTGCGCGAGTTGCCCATTATGGTGCCCGCCTTCAACTTCTGGTTGGGCATTATCAAAGGAGTGCTCTACGGCATCCTCATTGCCTGGGTGAGCGGCTACCATGGCCTGCGCGTCAAGGCCAACACCAACAGCTTGAGCCGCGAGACCACCAACTCCGTGGTGCTGTCCATTACTCTCGTCATCGTCATCGATGCCATCCTTGCCATCATTTTTGCCGACGTTGGTTTATCGACCACATGAGCGCCAACGATATCATCGTTTGTCGGGATCTCGGCACCCGTTTTGGCAGCCGCTGGATCCATCGCCACCTCGACCTAGCGATACAGAAAGGCGAAATTTTGGCCATTGTGGGCGGCAGCGGTAGTGGCAAAACGACCCTGCTGCGTAGCATCATCGGCCTCAACCCCATTGCCGAGGGCAGCATCGAGATCTTTGGGCAGCGCCTCGATCGCCTCAACGGCCGCGCCGGTCGCTTGCTGCGCCAGCGTTGGGGGGTGCTCTTTCAGCTCGGCGCCCTGTTCAGCGCCCTCACGGTTTTCGAGAATATTGCCTTCCCTTTACGCGAGTGGGGTGGCATTCGCCGGGAAGACATCTGCGCTTTGGTGGCGCTGAAACTGCAGATGGTAGGGCTGCGCCCGGAGGATGCCAGCAAGCTCCCCGCCGAACTCTCCGGCGGCATGGTCAAACGCGTAGCCCTCGCCCGCGCCCTCGCCCTGGATGCCGAAATCCTCTTTCTCGATGAGCCAACCTCTGGCCTCGACCCCATTGCTGCCGCCGATTTCGACCGCCTACTGCGGCAGATTCAGGCCGACATCGGGCTTACCGTAGTCATGATCAGCCACGACTTGGAAAGCATCGCAGCTACCGCTGACCGCGTGGCGGTGCTCTCGGGTGGCAAGGTGCTCAGCATCGGCCCGTTGCGGGAGGTCGCCAAAGTCGATGATCCGTACGTACGCGATTTCTTCCACGGCAGCCGCGGCGAGCATTTGCTGCAGTCGCTCTGCTAAGGAAGTCTGGCGAGGTCTTCAGCGGCCCCAGCGCGGGCCGATGCTGCGGTCGATGGCGAGCTGATCGAGAATCCGCGCAACCACAAAATCCAC
>DDOU01000045.1:2830-4549 GCA_002341825.1 Candidatus Igneacidithiobacillus taiwanensis
ACCCCGAGGCGGGAGAGCTTGAGCATATTCTCGAGATGAATGGCGGAAAGCGGCGTCTCTCGCGGCACCAGAATGAGCTTTTTGCCCTCTTTGAGCATGACATCCGCAGCCCGCTCGATGAGATTATTGGAGACCCCCTGGGCAATGGCCGCCAGGCTACCGCCGGAACAAGGGCAAATGACCAGTGCCTCGGGAGCGTGCGACCCCGAAGCCAAAGGCGAAAACCAGTCTTCTTGCGCATAGGCATGTATCTCGCCGCGCTCCTGCCCGGTCTGCGCCCGCAAAAAAGCCGCCGTTTGCTCCGGTTGCGGCGGCAGCTGCAGGCCGAGTTCCTCGCGCAACACCACCCGCGCAGCGCCAGAGACCACGAGGTGCAACTCGAGGTCTTGGGCAAGCAAAAGTTCGAGAAGGCGCAGGGCATAGACCGCCCCCGAGGCACCGGTAATGGCCAAACCGATACGGCGACGCTGCGTCATGGTACTCGCTCCAGCGCCTGCAAGAGGCGCTCGTGAATCCCTCCAAAAGCGCCATTACTCATTACCAAAATCTGATCGCCACTTTTGGCATCTCGGCATAGATCGGCAACGAGCGCCTCGAGATCACGATAACTGCGACCGCCCTCGGGCAGCACCGGATCCCAGCCGAGTTCGGCCGGCGCATAGAGATACACGGCATCTGCCACCGCCAGACTCGGGCCGAGGGTGTCTTTGTGGACGCCGAGCTTCATGGTGTTGGAGCGCGGTTCCAGCACCGCCAGGATGCGCTTGTTGCTACCAACGCGAGCGCGCAGGGCAGCGAGGGTTTTGGCAATAGCGGTGGGGTGGTGGGCAAAATCGTCATAAACCGCTACACCGCGGCGCTCGCCGCGCAATTCGAGACGACGGCGCAAGCCACGGAATTCGGCCAAGGCGGCACAGCTGGTGGGCAGCGGCACGCCGGCATGGCGGGCGGCGAGCATGGCCGCCAGGGCATTTTGTCCGTTGAACTCCCCCATCAGCGACCAGGCCCAAGCACCCCGCTGCTCCTTGCCCTCCCAAACGCTAAAGGCGCTGGCCTCGGCATTTTCCGGCCGTACCTGCCAGCCATCGGGATCCGCAAAGCTAAGCCCCGGCGTCCAATGGCCGCGCTGCCAGACCCGCTCGAGGGCCGCATCCTCCCGCGGACGGATAACGAGTCCGTTATCGGGCACCGTGCGCAGGAGGTGATGAAACTGGGTTTCGATGGCAGCGAGATCGGGGTAGATGTCGGCGTGATCGTACTCGAGGTTGTTGAGAATCAGCGTGCGCGGTCGGTAGTGGACGAATTTCGCCCGCTTGTCGAAGAAGGCGGTGTCGTACTCATCGGCCTCGATAACAAAGAAGGGGCTCTCGCTGAGGCGGGCGGAATTGGCAAAATTGCGCAGCTCAGCACCCACCAAAAAGCTCGGATTGAGGCCGGCGTATTCGAGAATCCATGCCAACATGGCGCTGGTGCTGCTCTTGCCGTGGGTTCCTGCCACTGCCAAAACCCAGCGACCTTGCAGAATTTCTTGTGCCAGCCATTCCGCCCCGGAGCGGTAGGGCAACCCTTGCCGCAACACTGCCTCGACCAGCGGATTGCCCCGCGACAAGGCATTACCAATCAGCACCAGATCCGGCAGCGGCCGCGGCAAGTCGCGCGCGTAGCCCTCGTCGACGGCAATCCCCTCGCGGGCGAGGAGATCGGACATGGGCGGGTAGA
>DDOU01000045.1:4596-8665 GCA_002341825.1 Candidatus Igneacidithiobacillus taiwanensis
AAGGTGCCGCAGATCCCCAGGATGTAGATGCGCATCGATTCAGTGCATGGTGCCGGGTTTGGGGGCATCGAGGCGCTGGTCGAAAATCTGTCCGGCCAGCTCGTAAAGGGCGTTGAGCTTCTCCTGTGCGTCGCGAAAACGCTTTTGCAACTCGACCTCGGCAGCCAGCACCGGGTGATCTTCGAGGGAGCGATTGAGCAGATCGCGAATCATACTCAGGCGTTCTACCACCTCAAAATACGACCAGGGATCCGGGGGCTGCGAATTGGCGGCACTGAGTTCCTGCTGGTAGTACCAAACCAGAGCAGCGCGGGTGACGGCACGGGCCGCGGTCTGCTCCTCCTGCTCCACCATCTGCCACTCGAAGCTGATGGGGTCCTGCCAATCGAGATAGGCGCGCCAGCGCATGCCCTGCTCATCAAAGAGATGCTCGATGCGGGTACCTACACCGCGGTCGGCAAGACGAGCAATGAGACGCTCGGTTTCTTCCCAGTCCTCAGCGTACGCCGAGGGCGTACCAAGGGGGATCTGATCCATCACCAAACGCTCGACCAGAACCAAATAATCGCGGTCGAGGGGCGCCCGACGCGCGTATTCCAAGCCTTCCTCGGGATTCAAAAGAAGGTCCCCTCGATCGGACTACTGGCATTGGCGTAGAGCTTGCGCGGCATACGCCCGGCCAGATACGCCTTGCGCCCTGCCTCGACGCCCAGACGCATTGCTTCGGCCATGAGGATGGGATCCTTGGCGCCGGCTATGGCGGTATTGAGCAGCACCCCATCACAACCCAACTCCATGGCCACTGCCACATCCGAGGCCGTTCCCACTCCGGCATCCACCAATATCGGTACCGTCGCCTGTTCGAGGATGATGCGCAAATTGTAGGGGTTGCGAATGCCAAGACCCGAACCAATGGGCGCTGCCAAGGGCATTACCGCCACACAACCCATCTCGGCGAAGGCCTTGCAGGCCACTGGATCGTCGTTACTGTAGACCATCACCTCAAAGCCTTCGGCAATCAGGGTTTCGGCCGCCGCAAAGGTTTGCCGCATATCCGGGAAGAGCGTCTGCGGATCGCCGATGACCTCGAGCTTCACCAGCGTCCAGTCGCCAAGTTCGCGCGCCAGCCGACAAGTGCGCACGGCGTCCTCGGCGGTATAGCAGCCAGCAGTGTTGGGCAAAATGGTGAAGCGATCGGCCGGAAGATAGTCGAGGAGATTTTCTTCGTTGGCGTGCTGACCAAGATTCACCCGGCGCAAAGCGACGGTGACGATTTCTGCCCCAGCAGCGTCCAAGGCCGCTCGCGTCTCGCGAAAGTCGCGATATTTTCCGGTACCCACCAGCAGGCGTGACTGAAAGCTACGCTTACCGATTTGTAAAAGATCTGCCATGTTCAACCCCAATGAAAAGCAGCGGATACTATACCCCTATCCACCGCCGACGGCACGAATCAGCTCGATGCGATCTCCGTCTTGCAGCGTGGTGGCGGCATGCAATCCCCGCGGCACGACCTCGCCGTTACGCTCCACCGCCACCCGCTGCCCGGCCAATCGCAGGCTTTCCAACAACATAGCAACGCTACTGCCATGCGGCAGAGTCTGGATGGCGCCATTGACCTGCACGCTGATTTCTTCCGCCATACCTACCGATCCCTTGCGACCCCTTTTGCGGCATTATGGCAGCAGAAGCGCGTTCCAGCATCTACCGCGCTGCGGAACGTTTACCGCCCACCGGGGTCGGAAGAGAGGAATACAGCACGGGAGCGAAAAATGCCGGTACGCATGGTAATAGGAAGGCCATTGACCTGGTGGCAGAAAGTGGGCGTCGTCGCCACACTCCTCGCGACCCTGCTGCTAGGGCTCGTTTTTTTCGCTCTGCTCCTTGGATTATTTGCTGCCCTCGCTGTCGTTAGCGGCATATGGATACTCTGGAAACGCTGGCGGCTGCACTCGGATAAGGTTCGTAAGGACGGCACCTTGCGCGCTGAATACCGAATTATCCGGCAAGAAGACGGGGACGAACGGCAGGACCGCTAGGCAACATCGCCTCCTGCCGAGCACCATTGCGGTGCGCCGCCAGCGCCATCCTGCAGAGCTGTGCTCTGTTGTAGTGCGATCTTGGTCTAGACTTTGGCCGTAAGCGCGCAGCCATCCTCGAGCACCTTTGCGCATAGAGCGCTATTGCCCAAATCTGGGGCCCAAGTACGGTGCACGCAGACTGGCACAGGATGTGCTGTTCAAGAGAGAGCAAACTCCGCGAGAAACGTCTATGCTAATGGGACGTCTAAACGGATGGGACGGCGACTTGGCCTGCGGGCAAGGAGAGTACCGATGAGCCTGTTCGATACCTATCAAGAGCGTTTCCTGCGCCAGCAGGAAAGTGTATTTTCCCTGGACGAATATTTGGAACTCTGTCGCAAGGATCCTCTGGCCTACGCCAGCGCGGCAGAGCGCATGCTTGCTGCCATCGGCGAGCCTAAGGTGCTCGACACCCAGGCCGATCCGCGGCTTGCGCGGATCTTCCTAAATCGCAAATTACTTACCTACCCTGCCTTTGCCGATTTCTACGGCATAGAGGATGCGATCGAGAACTTGGTGGCCTATTTTCGTCATGCCGCCCAGGGCCTGGAAGAACGCAAACAAATTCTCTACCTCTTGGGTCCGGTGGGTGCCGCCAAGTCGTCCCTCGCCGAGCGCCTCAAGACCTTGATGGAAAAGCACCCCATCTACTGCCTGGCTGCCAATGGCAAGGTTTCGCCGATTTTCGAATCCCCCCTCGGCCTTTTCGATCCCCGCGAAGACGGTGCCATCCTCGAAGACCGCTATGGCATCCCTCGTCGCGCTCTGCACGGAGTAATGTCGCCTTGGGCGGCAAAACGTCTGCGCGAGTTTGGCGGCGACATCCGCCAGTTCACCGTGCATCGCCTCATGCCCTCGCAACTGCACCAAATCGCCATTACCAAGGTCGAGCCTGGAGACGAAAACAATCAGGATATTGCGAGTCTCGTGGGTAAGGTCGACATTCGCAAGCTCGAGGACTTTTCCCAAGACGACCCCGATGCCTACGCCTATTCTGGTGGCCTGAATGTGGCTAACCAAGGGGTGCTGGAGTTCGTTGAGATGTTCAAGGCACCGATCAAGATGCTGCATCCCTTACTCACCGCCACCCAGGAAGGCACATACAACGGCACCGAGGGCTTTGGTGCCCTGCCCTTCCAAGGCATCATCCTTGCCCACAGCAACGAATCCGAATGGTCGGCCTTCCGTAACAACCGCCGTAACGAGGCTTTTCTCGACCGCGTCTATATTGTCAAGGTGCCCTACTGCCTGAGGGTTACCGAAGAAACCGCGATCTACCAAAAGCTCCTGCAAAACAGTGCCCTGGGGACTGCCCCCTGCGCTCCCGATACTTTGGAAATGCTTGCCCGTTTTTCGGTGCTGAGCCGACTTAAAGAACCGGGCAATAGCAGCTTGTGGTCGAAGATGGAGATCTACGACGGTAAAAGTTTGAAAGACAAAGATCCCAAGGCGAAAAGCCTGCAGGAGTATCGCGATGCGGCCGGTGTGGACGAAGGTATGGAAGGCATTTCCACCCGCTTTGCCTACAAAATACTCTCCCGTACCTTCAATTACGATGCCGATGAGGTGGCTGCCAATCCGGTGCACCTATTGCATGTGCTGGAAACCCAGATTCGTTCAGAACAGTTTCCCGAAGACTTGGAGAGTCGTTATATCGCTTTTCTGAAAACCGAGCTGGCGCCTCGCTATGCTGAATTTTTAGGTCTCGAAATTCAGAAGGCCTATCTTGAAAGCTATGGGGAATACGGACAAAATCTCTTTGACCGTTACATTCAGTATGCGGATTTCTGGTTGCAGGACACGGAATTCCGCGATCCCGACACCGGGCAACTCCTCGATCGTGCCTTGCTCAATGAAGAGTTGGAAAAGATCGAAAAGCCGGCAGGCATCGTCAACCCCAAGGATTTTCGTAATGAGGTGGTAAATTTCGTACTGCGCGCCAAGGCCGCCAATGACGGCATAGGTCCTGCGTGGACCAGTTACGAAAAACT
>DDOU01000149.1 GCA_002341825.1 Candidatus Igneacidithiobacillus taiwanensis
GCTTTCTTCCAGACGGAGTCTTCTACCGGCTCGGGGCTTTCGACCAAGAGATCCACGTCGCCGCCCCGCAGATTGTCGTCGACGCGCGAGCCAAAGAGCCAAACCTGAGCCTCGGGGCCAAAGATTTCTGCCGCCACTTCGCGAATGGACTGTACCTGTTCCGGGCTAAGGCGCAAGGTGATCTTTCCCTCCAGATTCCTGAGCACGGAGAATAGCACGAGACGGCAGGCATGCAGGAGTGATTGCGATAGCTACTATGGTAGCCTAGACTCGAAACTGACGGTTGGGTAGCGGTTCTTCGCGTTGAGTTGCGCTGTTCGCAGCGCGATTCTGGCGAGTGGGCGGCAAGCGCAAAGTTGGGGAAAAGCCCATGGAAAAGACGGAAACGAAGCTTGAGCGGGTGCTCAGGAAAAATGCCGAACGACGTCGCGCTGTGGCATTACTTCGCGCCAAGATGGTCATTGATCGGCTTCGGAGCATGGGTATTGAGGCAGAGATTATTGGCTCGCTAGCGAGCAATGGATTCCATGTCAAATCGGACGTTGATTTTCTTGTCAAGAAACTGGCGGATCCTACACAAAGATACGCCATAGAAAGTATGGTGGAAGACGTTCTGAAAGACATTCCGTTTGACGTAGTTTATGCCGATGAGTTGCGCTGGCATGGCTAGTAGACATCCTCTTTTACTTCTAGATCGGGAGTTGGCTGATCTTGTGGTAGAGTCCAATTACCTGCTCTGTGCCCGTAGTGCGTTGGCGGAAAACCTCTCGCAGGTCCACCCACAGCTAGATCAAATCGTGTACATTGCTATGGCTTCTACAATCGAAAAACTGTATGGCGGAATGGAAAAGTGCTTGCAAAGAATCGCCAGTAATATCGATGAATTCATCCCGAGAGGAGAAAGCTGGCATAGAGATTTGATCGACCAAATGGGGCTTGCGACGGACGATCGTCCGCCAGTGATTTCGCAAGGTACTGCCGAAGGACTTCATCGGTTTGGGGCATCCCGGCATCGAGAGCGAAACCTATATGGGGGTGTTTTGGATAGGCAAAGAGTGCTCGATATGGCTGGAGAGGCGCTGGCAGTACTCCGCGATTTCTGCGATGAAGTCAGGATATTTGAAAAAGCCATGGGTGCGATGTAAGCCCCATAGTCTACTGGCCAGAATGTGTAGTTTGGTGGCTGATGCCAAATTTTTGAGTACGGAGAGTCGCACCGGCGATTCAGCCAACACTTCCTGCGCTAGGGCTTTTGGGGCAGGGCTTGGTCTCGAGGGTAATGAGGCGGGTGTGTCGAGGTTGCTGGCGGCGCAAGCGATCTTTGCGCATACTATGCGCCTTTGCCGCTGGCACGAAGGCCTGGGCGGCGTGAACCGTAAGGATTTCCGATGCGTGAAGTAAATGAGATGCGCGCCCTGCGCGACGATCTCCAGGCCCGCTTGGACGGCCTGAGGGGGTATCTTTGACCTCGAGGAAAAGCGCGCGCGCTTAGAAGAGGTGGGCCGCGAGCTGGAGGACCCCCTGGTCTGGAACCAGCCGGAAAAGGCCCAGGAGCTGGGGCGGGAACGGGCGAGCTTAGAGGCCTTGGTGCAGCCCCTCGATCAGTTGGCGAGCAGTCTGCGCGACAGTGCCGAAATGCTCGAGCTGGCCCTGAGCGAGAATGACGACGAGCTCCTTGCCGCCGTCGATGCCGATTTGAGCCAAGCCCTGGCGGTAGTGGAAAAACTCGAGTTTCAGCGGATGTTTTCCGGACCTCACGATGCCGCAGACTGCTTTGTCGATATCCAGGCGGGTGCTGGCGGCACCGAGGCGCAAGACTGGGCGGAGATGATTCTGCGCATGTACCTGCGCTGGGCGGAGAGCCGGGGCTTTGCTGCCGAGCTGGTGGAGGTCTCCGAGGGCGAAGTGGCGGGGATCAAGTCAGCGAGTATCCACGTCAAGGGCGACCACGCTTTTGGCTGGTTGCGCAGCGAGACCGGGGTGCATCGCTTGGTGCGCAAATCGCCCTTCGATTCTGGCAATCGTCGGCACACGAGCTTTGCCAGCGTCTTCGTTTACCCGGAAATCGATGACAATTTCGAGATCGACATCAACCCCGCCGACCTCAAGGTCGACACCTATCGCGCCAGCGGTGCCGGCGGGCAGCACATCAACAAGACCGATTCGGCGGTGCGCATCACCCACGTGCCAACGGGGATCGTGGTTGCCTGCCAGACCGATCGCTCGCAGCACAAAAACCGCGCCGAGGCCATGCGCATGCTGCGCTCCAAGCTCTACGAAATGGAGATGCAAAAGCGTGACGCCGAAAAACAGGCCCTGGAAGAGAGTAAAAGCGACATCGGCTGGGGGCACCAGATTCGCTCCTATGTGCTCGACCAGTCGCGAATCAAAGACCTGCGTACCGGGGTCGAAGTGGGCGATACGCAAAAGGTGCTCGACGGCGGTCTCGACATCTTCATCGAAGCGGCCTTGAAGGCCGGATTGTAAGGCGAGGACAGGCATGGAAGAACGCAACGATCAGATGCAGGTGCGCCACGAGAAGCTGCAGCGCTGGCGCGAGGCCGGGCAGGCCTACCCCAATGCCTTCCGCCGCGACGCCGAAGCCGGCGATCTGCAGCACCGTTGCGCCGACATGGATGCCGCCGCCTTGGAGCAGGAGCCCATCCGGGCGCGGCTCGGCGGGCGCTTGATGACCCGGCGCATCATGGGTAAGGCGAGCTTTGCCGATCTCCAAGATGGCAGCGGTCGTCTGCAGCTCTTTTTGAGCCGCGACGAATTGGGTGAGGCAGCTTATGCCCGCTTCAAGGAGCTCGATTTGGGAGACGTGATCGGGGTCGAGGGGACCCTCTTCCGCACCAAGGCCGGGGAGCTCAGCTTGCGGGTGCATGCCCTGCAGTTGCTGGCCAAGGCCCTGCGCCCCCTGCCGGAAAAATGGCATGGCCTGAGCGACCCCGAAACCCGCTATCGCCAGCGCTATGTAGACCTGATCGTGACCGAGGCGGCACGCCGCACCCTGCAGATTCGTGCCGCCACCGTTGCCGCCCTGCGCCAGGGGCTGACGGCGGCGCGCTTTACCGAGGTCGAAACACCGATGATGCAGCCCATTCCGGGGGGGGCGACGGCCAAGCCCTTCGTCACCCACCACCATGCCCTCGATATGACCCTCTACCTGCGCATCGCCCCGGAGCTGTACCTCAAGCGCTTGGTGGTGGGCGGGGTGGAGCGCGTCTTTGAAATCAATCGCAATTTCCGCAACGAGGGTATCTCCACCCGCCACAATCCGGAATTCACCATGCTCGAATGGTACGAGGCCTATGCCGATTACCATGTTGCCATGGACCGCA
>DDOU01000006.1 GCA_002341825.1 Candidatus Igneacidithiobacillus taiwanensis
TCTGCGTTTTGCCGTGCGCGAAGGTGGCCGTACCGTCGGTGCCGGCGTGGTGTCGAAGATCGTCGAGTAAGCGAGTGGAGACCGGCCCTTCGCGCCGGTCTTTGCAACGGCGGCCCGGGTTGGCCGCCCTATGTTTCTGCAGGGCAGTAGCTCAACTGGTAGAGCAGCGGTCTCCAAAACCGCAGGTTGGGGGTTCGAGCCCCTCCTGCCCTGCCATTTTTAGGAAGCGGCATACATGTCAGAAAAAGTAAAGCTCTATGTTGCGGCTTTTTTCGCCGCCTTGGGGGTGATTGCCTATTTTCTGGTGCCGCTCCGCTTTGGCGGGTTCATGCCGAGTATTGCGCTCATCATCGCTCTACTTTTGGCCTTGGCCCTGTTTGCCACGACGCTGAGCGCACGAGCGTTGCTGCTCTTTTTTCGTGAGTCGTATGTGGAAATACGCAAGGTGGTGTGGCCGACCCGTCCGGAATTACTGCGCAGTACGGCCGTGATTCTTGGTTTGATCATTGTGATTGCCTCATTTTTGTGGTTGGTTGATCTGGCCTTGCTGGCGGTCGTCCGTTTTGCCTTGGGAGGCGCCTAGTCATGGCTATGCGTTGGTATGTGGTACATGCGTTTTCCAGTTTCGAGAAGCGGGTACAAGCAGAGATTCGGGAGCGGGCGCGTCGCGAGGGTCTAGCGGATCAGTTTGGTGAGATTCTCGTCCCGGTAGAAGAGATCGTCGAGATGCGGAACGGTCAGCGCGCCACTACCCAGCGGATGTTCTATCCCGGCTACGTGTTGGTGCAAATGGAAATGAACGATCAGACTTGGCATCTGGTCAAGAGCACCCCTCGTGTGACCGGATTTGTCGGCGGGAGCGTCGGTAAACCGCATCCGCTTACCGATGCGGAAGCCAACGCGATCCTCGAGCGCATCAAGGAGGGAGTAGAGAAGCCACGCCCCAAGTTCACCTTCGAGGCAGGCGAGCAAGTGCGGGTCATCGAGGGGCCCTTCAAGGACTTCAACGGGGTTGTCGAAGAGGTCAATTTCGAGAAGAGCAAATTGCGGGTCTCGGTCACAATTTTTGGACGTTCCACCCCCGTGGAACTGGACTTTGGTCAGGTCGAAAAGATCTGAATTTGCAAATTGAGGGAGCCTACGGGCGCTAGTACCTCGAGGAGTCATCATGGCAAAGAAAATCACGGGCTATATTAAGCTCCAGGTAAAGGCCGCTCAGGCCAATCCAAGCCCTCCCATTGGCCCGGCTTTGGGTCAACGTGGCCTGAATATCATGGAGTTCTGTAAGGCTTTCAACGCGCAGACCCAGGGCATCGAGCCTGGCTTGCCCTTGCCAGTGGTCATTACCGTATACGCCGACAAGAGCTTTAGTTTTATCGTCAAAACCCCGCCGGCTCCGGTGCTACTGCTCAAGGCCGCGGGCATCAAATCTGGCAGTGGTCGTCCTAATACCAACAAGGTTGGCAAGGTTACCGAAGCCCAGGTGGAAGAGATTGCCAAGACTAAGTTGCCAGACTTGAATACCGAAGATCTGGAAGCGGCCAAGCGCAGCATACGTGGCACGGCCCGCAGCATGGGCTTGACGGTGGAGGGTTGAGATATGGCGCGGCATTCGAAACGTACATTGGCAGCGCGTGCCTTAGTGGATCGTAGCCAGCGCTACGCCCTGGAAGAAGCATTGCGGTTGGTAAAGCAGACGGCAACGGCGAAATTCCCAGAGTCGGTGGATGTCGCCATAGGACTCGGCATCGATCCGCGTAAGTCGGATCAGGTTGTGCGCGGTGCGGTGGTATTGCCCAAGGGTACTGGCAAGACCATGCGCGTGGCGGTCTTTGCCACGGGTGAAAAGGCTAATGAAGCCAGGGCGGCCGGCGCTGATCTGGTCGGCATGGAAGATCTTGCCGAACAGGTCAAGGCCGGTCAGATGGACTTCGATGTCGTCATCGCGACGCCGGACGCCATGCGCGTGGTCGGCGCCCTCGGCCCAGTGCTGGGGCCGCGCGGACTTATGCCAAACCCCAAGGTGGGTACGGTGACTGCCGATGTGCGCACTGCGGTGGAAAATGCCAAGGGTGGGCAGGTTCGCTACCGCGCCGATAAGGGTGGCATCGTACACAGCAGCATCGGCAAGGCCACTTTTTCAGTGGAAGATCTGCAGGTGAACTTCCTTGCGCTACTCGACAGCGTGAAAAAAGCGAAGCCAGCCACCAGCAAGGGGGTTTACATCCGGAAGATCAGCATCAACCCGACCATGGGCCCCGGCATTGCCGTTGACCCGGCGGGTATCTAAGCAATTCCGCCGCGAGGCGGGGTGTGTCGGCGCAAGCCGGCGTTCAAAGACCGCAGGGGGCCTGGGCCTCAAAACTTTACCCTGCGTAGGCGACGGCGCGCCAGAAAATTCTGGCCGCCTCTGTCCAACTGGAGGTAGCAAACCGTGAGTCTCAAACTCGCTGAAAAAGAACAGGTGGTTGCTGCCCTGCGAGCAAAATTGGTGTCGGCACAAGCCATGGCAGTTGCAGAGTACCGGGGATTGAGCGTTGCTCAGTTGACGGCTCTGCGCGTCATCGCTCGTAAGCAGTCGGTGCACGTGCAGGTAGTCAAAAATACCCTGCTCAAGCGCGCTCTGGCGGATACCGATTTTGCGGTGATGGCACCGTTACTGACTGGTCCGCTGCTCTTCGCAGCTAGTGAGGATCCAGTAGCCGTGGCCAAGGTTCTAACCGACTTTGCCAAGGGTAACGAGAAGTTCGTCATCACCGGTGGTGCCCTGGGAGCCAAGCTGATGGACGCCGCGGCGCTCCAACAGCTCAGCAAGATGCCCTCGCGAGAGGAGTTGCTGGCCAAACTCATGGGAACCATGCAGGCGCCTCTTTCCACTTTCGTGCGCACCCTCAACGAGGTACCCGGACGTTTCGTCCGCACTCTCGCCGCCGTGCGCGATCAGGCAGCATAATTCAACCTTATTGGGAGTATACCTATCATGGCTTTATCAAAAGCAGAAATCCTGGATGCCATCGCTGGCATGACTGTCTTGGAGCTCTCTGAGCTCATCAAGGATATGGAAGAAAAGTTTGGTGTCTCTGCGGCCGCGGTCGCCGTGGCGGCGCCCGCTGGTGGTGGTGGCGGTGGCGGTGAAGCTGCTGCAGCAGCGGAGGAGCAGACCGAGTTCGACGTCATCCTCACCAATGCCGGTGCCAACAAGGTCAACACCATCAAAGTGGTGCGCGCGATCACCGGCCTTGGTCTGAAGGAAGCCAAGGATCTTGTCGACGGCGCTCCAAAGCCGGTCAAGGAAGGTATCGCCAAGGCCGAAGCGGAGAGCATCAAGGCGCAGTTGGTGGAAGCTGGTGCCGAGGCTGAGATCAAGTAAGATCTCGCCTCTTTGCACAATGCGGCTGGCGGCCCTTGGCCGTCAGCCCCTCATTATTGGCGGCATGCCGTCGTTTTGGTTCGTATTCTAGCGATCGTCGCGCGGAGCACACATGGCCTACTCTTTTACGGAAAAGAAACGGATTCGTAAAGACTTTGGTAACAGCCAAAGCATCCTTCCGGTGCCTTACCTGTTGGCAACGCAGATGGATTCCTATCGCGAGTTCCTGCAGGCGGATACGCCAGCGGCGGCGCGCAGCGATACGGGCCTCGAGGCGGTATTCCGCTCGCTTTTTCCGATGGAAAGCTATTCCGGCAACGCCCGCCTAGACTATGTCAGCTATCGGCTTGAGCGTCCTGTTTTTGACGTGACCGAATGCCATCAGCGTGGTGCGACCTACTGCGCTGGCCTGCGGGTGCGTTTGCGTCTGGCGCTCTATGAAAAGGACGACAGCACCGGCGCAAAGCGTATCAAGGATGTGAAGGAACAGGACGTCTACATGGGCGAATTACCCCTAATGACGGACCATGGCTCTTTCATCATCAACGGTACCGAGCGAGTCATCGTTTCCCAGCTGCATCGCTCCCCTGGTGTGTTTTTTGCCCATGATGGTGGCAAAACGCATTCGTCGGGCAAGCTTCTCTTCAATGCGCGCATCATTCCCTATCGCGGTTCTTGGCTCGACTTTGAATTCGATCCCAAGGATCACCTCTATGCGCGTATCGACCGGCGCCGTAAGCTGCCGGCGACGACATTGCTGCGCGCCTTGGGCTACAGCACCGAAGATATCCTCGGGATGTTTTTCGACACCGAGCAGTTCCGTATCGAGGAGACGCAGTTTTTTTATCAACTTCACCCCAATCGGGTGCAGGGCGATATTGCGGTTTTCGATATCCTCCACCCGCAAACTGGCGAGGTCATCGTTGCCAAGGGTCGGCGAATTACCGCTCGCCACGTGCGGCAACTCCTGGAGATTGGTGACCGGATCGAGGTCGAGGTTCCCGAAGCCTTTCTTTTGGGTAAGGTTTTGGCGCGCGATCTTGTCGATGCCGCAACCGGAGAGGTGGTTCTACAGGCGAATGACCTGATCGATGACGAGGCGGTCAAGAAGTTGCGCCAATTGGCCCCGATAAGTATCGAAACCCTGTTCATCAATGAAGTAGATCGCGGACCCTATATCTCCGAGACCCTGCGGATCGAAACCGCGCGCGATCCCCACGAGGCGCAGATCGAGATCTACCGCCTCATGCGCCCAGGTGAGCCGCCATCCAAGGATTCGGCGCAGACACTTTTCCAAGGCCTCTTCTTTGCTGCCGATCGGTATGATTTGTCGCAGGTGGGGCGGATGAAGTTCAACCGTCGTGTCGGACGCGAGGAAATCACCGGTCCAGGCGTGCTCAGTAATGAAGATATCATTGCGGTCATGAAGGTCTTGGTCGACCTACGCAATGGTATCGGCGAGATCGATGACATCGATCATCTCGGTAACCGGCGTGTGCGCTCGGTAGGGGAACTGATGGAAAATCAGTTCCGTCTTGGGTTGGTGCGCGTCGAACGCGCGGTGAAAGATCGCTTGGCCTTGGCCGAGAGCGAAGGTCTGACGCCCCAGGATCTGATCAATGCCAAACCGATCGCAGCGGTGGTCAACGAGTTTTTTGGTTCCAGTCAGCTTTCGCAGTTCATGGACCAGACCAATCCCCTGTCTGAAGTTACCCACAAGCGCCGAGTTTCGGCGCTGGGCCCCGGCGGGCTTACTCGCGAGCGGGCTGGCTTCGAGGTGCGTGACGTGCATCCCACGCACTACGGGCGCATCTGCCCCATCGAGACCCCGGAAGGACCAAATATCGGTCTGATCAACAGTCTTGCCTGTTATGCGCGAACCAATGCCTACGGCTTTTTGGAGACGCCGTATCGCAAGGTGGTAGAGGGTCGCGCCACGGATGAGGTCATCTATCTCTCCGCCATTGATGAGGGGCAGTACGTCATCGCCCAGGCCAACTCCCGCCTGGGACCGGATAATCAGCTCCTCGACGAATTGGTGTCCTGTCGTCATCACAGCGAAACCATGCTGGCGACCCCCGATCAGGTACAGTTGATGGATATCTCTCCGCGCCAGATCGTATCGGTGGCGGCGAGTCTGATTCCTTTCCTCGAGCACGACGACGCCAATCGCGCCCTCATGGGTTCCAACATGCAGCGGCAAGCGGTGCCTACGGTGCGTTCCGATGCCCCCCTGGTCGGTACCGGCATGGAGCGAGTGGTGGCCATCGACTCCGGCGCGGCCATCACCGCGCGCCGCGGTGGTGTGGTCGACAGCGTCGATGGTGCGCGTATTGTGGTGCGGGTAAATGATGACGAGACCCAGCCAGGGGAGCCGGGGGTGGATATCTACAACCTGGTGAAGTACTCCCGATCCAACCAGAATACCACCCTCAACCAAAAGCCGATCGTGGCGGTTGGCGATGTCGTCGCCCGGGGCGATGTTTTGGCCGATGGCCCGAGTACCGAACTGGGGGAATTGGCGCTGGGACAGAATGTGCTGGTCGCTTTCATGCCCTGGAATGGATACAACTTTGAAGATTCCATTCTCATCTCCGAGCGAGTGGTGGCGGAGGATCGTTATACCACCATTCATATCGAGGAGTTCTCGGTCTACGCCCGCGATACCAAGCTTGGACCGGAAGAAATCACTCGCGATATCCCCAACGTCTCGGAGAGCGCGTTGCGCCATCTCGATGAATCGGGAATTGTGGTGATCGGGGCGGAGCTCGCTCCCGGCGATATCCTCGTCGGTAAGGTTACCCCCAAGGGAGAGACCCAGCTCACCCCCGAGGAAAAGCTCCTACGCGCAATCTTCGGCGAAAAGGCCTCGGACGTGAAGGATAACTCGTTGCGCATGCCAGCGGGGATGTACGGCACGGTCATCGACGTGCAGGTCTTTACCCGCGACGGTATCGACAAAGATGCACGCGCCAAGGCAATCGAGGAAGAGCAGCTGAAGAAGATCCGCAAG
>DDOU01000168.1 GCA_002341825.1 Candidatus Igneacidithiobacillus taiwanensis
CCGCTCAAACTTTCCCTTGGACATGAAACACTTCTCCCGTTACGACTCAGCGCTGACTTTTCTTGATGATTGCCTCGGCGACATGGCCCGGCACTTCCATGTACTTCTCAAACTGCATACTGTAGGTCGCTCGCCCTTGGGAGAGCGAACGTACCGTCGTGGCGTAGCCGAACATCTCCGCCAAGGGGACCTCGGCCTTGATGATTTTCGCACCCGCCTCGTCGTCCATGCCTTGCATGACGCCACGGCGGCTATTGATGTCGCCAATGATGTCTCCCATGTACTCTTCGGGAGTAACCACCTCGACCGCGAAGATCGGCTCCAACAACACCGGATCGGCCTTGGCTGCACCGGCCTTGAAACCCATGGAGCCCGCGATCTTGAACGCGGCCTCGGATGAGTCCACGTCGTGGTAGGATCCATCGAAAATGGTGACTTTGACATCCACCACTGGGAAGCCGGCGACTATACCACTTTCCATGGCCTCTTGCACTCCCTTTTCGGTAGGACCGATATACTCCTTGGGGACCACGCCGCCAACCACCGCATTCTCGAAAACGAAACCAGAGCCTGGCTCCAGCGGCTCGAGACGCAGCCAAACGTGACCATACTGACCGCGACCACCCGACTGGCGGACAAACTTTCCTTCGGCCTCAACACTCTTACGAATGGTCTCGCGGTAGGCAACCTGCGGAGCGCCAACGGACGCCTCGACACCAAACTCCCGCTTCATGCGGTCGACGATGATCTCGAGGTGCAGCTCGCCCATACCCGAAATGATGGTCTGTCCAGATTCCTGATCGGTACGCACCCGGAAGGATGGGTCTTCCTGTGCCAACTTGCCCAGAGCGATACCCATTTTTTCCTGGTCACTCTTGGTTTTGGGTTCCACGGCAACGTGGATGACCGGCTCGGGAAACTCCATCTGCTCGAGGATGATGGGCTTATCCATGTCGCAGAGCGTATCGCCGGTGAAGGCAGTTTTTAGGCCCACCGCCGCAGCGATATCCCCTGCAAGAACTTCTTTGATTTCCTGCCTCTCGTTGGCATGCATCTGCAGAATACGGCCGATGCGCTCGCGCTGCCCACGCCCAGGGTTATAGACCGTAGAGCCGGAGTTGAGAACCCCAGAATAGACCCGAAAAAAGGTAAGCTGACCAACGAAAGGATCGGTCATGATCTTGAAAGCAAGCGCGGAAAAGGGCTGGGTATCGTCAGCTAACCGCGAAAGCTCCGCTCCGGTGTTCGGATCCGTACCCTTGACTGCCGGGATATCGACAGGTGCCGGGAGATAATCGAGCACCGCATCGAGCATGGCCTGTACACCTTTGTTCTTGAAAGCGCTACCACAGAGCACCGGAACCAGTTGATTGGCGATGGTGGCTCGACGCAGGGCGAGCTTGAGCTCCTCGACCGCAATCTCTTCGCCCTCGAGGTACTTCATCATCAACTCTTCATCGGTGTCGCAAATCGCCTCGACCATGGTCGCGTGCGCAGCCTTGGCAGCTTCCTGCAAGTCGGCGGGGATTTCTTCCTCCACGAAGGTGGTGCCCTGGGTCGCATCGTCCCAGTTGATGGCTTTCATCTTCATGAGGTCGATTACGCCGCGAAAGCGCTCTTCCTCGCCAATGGGCAGCTGGATCGCAACCGCATTGCCCTTGAGCTTGCCACGAATTTGCTCCACCACGCGCTGAAAATTGGCACCTTGGCGATCCATCTTGTTAACGAAGGCCATACGCGGCACGCCGTACTTGTTGGCTTGGCGCCAGACCGTCTCAGATTGCGGCTGTACCCCGCCGACAGCACAGAAGACCGCAACAGCGCCGTCAAGAACCCGCAAGGAGCGCTCGACTTCAATGGTGAAGTCGACGTGGCCGGGCGTGTCGATGATGTTGATGCGATGTTCGGGACGTTTGCCATCCATCCCCTTCCAGAAGCAGGTGGTCGCCGCAGAGGTGATCGTGATACCACGCTCCTGCTCCTGCGCCATCCAGTCCATGATCGCCGTGCCTTCGTGCACCTCACCGATCTTGTGCGAGACCCCGGTGTAAAACAGGATGCGCTCGGTAGTGGTGGTCTTGCCGGCATCGATGTGCGCCATGATGCCAATGTTGCGATAACGTTCGATGGGTGTTGTGCGCGCCACGGGTGAGTCCTTACGTTGAGAGGTCGGTAGAGATTACCAGCGGAAGTGCGAAAAGGCCTTATTGGCCTCGGCCATGCGGTGGGTTTCCTCCCGCTTACGTACCGCGTTGCCGCGGTTTTCGGCCGCCTCGAGAATCTCCGCGGCCAAGCGGTTGCCCATGGACTTTTCGTTGCGCTTGCGCGCCGAGTCTCGCAACCAACGCATGGCGAGGGCCATACGCCGATCGGCGCGGATTTCCACCGGCACCTGGTAGGTGGCACCACCGACACGACGGCTCTTCACCTCTACCACCGGACGCACGTTATCGAGCGCTTTGCGGAAGATTTCCATCGGATCGGCCTTGCTCTTTTCAGCAACAATGTCGAGGGCGCCGTAAACGATCTTTTCGGCAACACTCTTTTTCCCATCGCGCATCAACACGTTGGCGAACTTGGCCAGCACTTCTTCCTTGTACTTCGGATCCGGCAGAACAATCCGTTTGGGCACTTCTCTACGTCTTGGCATCTCTTACTCCTTGGAGAATCAACAACCCTTACTTGGGTCGTTTGGCGCCGTACTTGGAACGCCGTTGCTTGCGATTCTTTACACCAGCGGTATCTAGCGTGCCACGAACGATGTGATAACGAACACCCGGAAGATCTTTCACGCGACCCCCACGAATCAGTACCACCGAGTGCTCTTGCAGGTTGTGCCCCTCGCCCGGAATATAACTGCTCACTTCAAAACCATTGGTCAATCGAACGCGAGCGACCTTTCGCAAAGCCGAGTTCGGCTTTTTGGGTGTCGTGGTATATACGCGGGTACATACGCCCCGCTTTTGCGGATTCGCCTCGAGGGCCGGGACCTTGCTCTTGGCAATCGGCGCCTTGCGCGGCTTACGGACCAACTGGTTCAAAGTGGGCATAACTTCTCCAAAAACGAAGGGCGGCATGCCATCTGCCGCCGATAAGAGCGCGCATTTTATGGATGCACGCCCGAACTGTCAAGAAAGATCAGGGGAATGCGTTGCCTCTATCATTCTGCCCCGGCAGCCTCCACCTGGGTCATGGCACCGTCATCCTCGAGGAATTCGCCGCGGTTACGCCGCCGCCGATGTTCGTGGTAGGCGAGACCGGTTCCGGCTGGAATCAGACGCCCAACGATGACGTTTTCCTTGAGCCCGCGTAGGTCGTCGACCCGACCTGATACGGCCGCCTCGGTAAGCACCCGTGTCGTCTCTTGGAAACTGGCCGCCGAGATGAAGGACTCGGTAGAAAGACTCGCTTTGGTGATACCCAACAACATCGGGGTATAGCGCGCGGGCTCCTTGCCAGCCGCTTCCAGGGCGAGATTTTCCTCGTCGACGCGGGCACGATCAACCTGGTCGCCAGTGATGAAGCTGCTGTCGCCGATATGAGTGACTTCGACCTTGCGCAGCATCTGCCGTAGGATCACTTCGATGTGCTTATCGTTGATGCGCACACCCTGCAAACGGTACACATCCTGCACTTCATCGACGATGTAATTGGCCAGGGCCTGGACGCCAAGGACGCGAAGGATGTCGTGCGGCACCGGCTGGCCTTCGACCAAAGGCTCGCCTGGGCTGACTCGCTCCCCCTCATAAACGGTGACGTGACGCCCTTTCGGGATGAGATATTCATGCGTCTCGCCATTTTCATCGGTGATGAGGAGTCGCTGTTTACCCTTGGTATCTTTGCCGAAGCCGACAATGCCATGGTGCTCGGCAATGATGGCGTAATCCTTCGGTCGCCGCGCCTCGAAAAGCTCCGCTACCCGCGGCAAACCACCGGTAATATCGCGGGTCTTACTCGTTCCCACCGGCAGGCGCGCGAGCGTGTCGCCGGGCTGCACCTGGCTACCATCTTGCACTGCGATAATGGCGCGGGGCGGCAAATAATAGCGGGCTGGCAAGTCCGTTCCGGGCAGTTTCAGATCCTTGCCCTTGGCATCCTGCAGAAGGACTACCGGGCGCAAATCACGGCCGCTCGCCGGCCGTTGCTTGGGATCGATGACCGCCTGGGTGCTCAAGCCGGTGATTTCGTCACTCTGGGAGATGACACTCTGACCTTCGATGGCATCTTGGAGAGAAACGACTCCGGCAATCTCGCTGACGATAGGACGGGTATGCGGGTCCCATTCGGCGATGCGCTTCCCGGGATTGACCGCTTCACCGTCCTTGACGAGGATCGTGGCACCATAGGGTACCTTGTAACGTTCCTTTTCCCGCCCTTGTTCGTCGGTCACCGCAATTTCACCATTTCGACCTACCACGATGTGGCGACCGCTGGGGTGCTCAACGGAACGCAGACTGCTGTGGAAACGGATGATGCCGCCCTGCTTGATGTCGATACTGCTCTGCGCCGCGGCACGGCTGGCGGCACCTCCGATGTGGAAAGTGCGCATGGTGAGCTGGGTACCAGGCTCACCGATGGACTGGGCAGCGATTACGCCTACTGCCTCGCCAATATTGACCAGATGACCACGGGCGAGATCACGTCCGTAACAAAGCGCGCACACGCCGTGACGAGAGCGACAGGTAAGCGGCGAGCGCACCTTGAGGACATCCACGCCAAGCTCGTCGAGCTGACCGAGTACGGACTCGGTTAGCAGGGTATTGCGTGGAATGGCGACTTCGCCGGTATTGGGGTGTAAGACATCCTCGGCAGTCACGCGCCCCAGTACCCGCTCGCGCAGGGGCTCGACCACTTCGCCACCATCCACCAGTGCCATCATCGGCAAACCATCTTCGGTGCCGCAGTCGTGTTCCACCACCACCAGATCTTGGGTCACATCGACCAAACGCCGCGTCAAGTAGCCCGAGTTCGCCGTCTTCAGTGCCGTGTCGGCAAGACCTTTACGCGCGCCATGGGTGGAAATGAAGTACTGCAACACATTGAGACCTTCGCGAAAATTCGCGGTGATCGGGGTCTCGATGATCGAGCCATCGGGCTTGGCCATCAAACCACGCATACCCGCAAGCTGGCGCAACTGGGCGGCCGAACCACGGGCTCCCGAATCGGCCATCATGTAGATGGAGTTGAAGGAAACCTGTTCGGCCTCTTTGCCATCCGGGAGGGTGACTTTCTCTTTGCTGACGCGGTCCATCATCGCCTTGGCAACTTCTTCCGTCGCCCGCGACCAGATGTCAACTACTTTGTTGTAGCGTTCACCCTCGGTTACCAGACCGGAGGTATACTGATCCTGGATGGTTTTCACCTCCTCTTCAGAACGCGCCAGGATGGCATCTTTCTCTGGGGGAGTGACCATGTCACCAGCACCAAAGGATATACCCGCACGGGTCGCCATGCGGTACCCGGTGTACATCAGCTGATCGGCGAAGATGACCGTGTCTTTGACACCGAGAGTGCGATAACAGGTATTGATCAGCTCGGCGATCGCCTTCTTTTTCAAGACGCGATCGATAACAGAGAAGGGCAAGCCCGCGGGCAGGATATCACTGAGCAGGGCTCGACCCACGGTAGTTTCTATCCGCTCGCCACGGAAACGCAGTGTCACCCGGGCATGCAGACCAACTTCGCCATTCTCATATGCGCGGCGCACCTCGGCACTGTCGGCAAAGCGCATACCTTGACCCTTGGCGTCCAAGCGCTCCTGGGTCATGTAGTACAAGCCGAGCACGATATCCTGGGAGGGAACGATGATCGGTTCGCCATTGGCCGGGCTGAGGATGTTGTTGGTCGACATCATCAGGGTGCGGGCCTCGAGCTGTGCCTCGAGAGAGAGTGGCACGTGTACCGCCATCTGGTCGCCGTCGAAGTCGGCGTTGTAGGCCGCGCAAACCAAGGGGTGGAGCTGGATCGCCTTACCCTCGATGAGTACCGGCTCAAAGGCCTGGATACCGAGACGGTGCAAGGTCGGGGCACGGTTGAGCATCACCGGATGTTCGCGGATGACCTCTTCGAGGATGTCCCAGACTTCCGGCTTCTCCGCCTCGACGAGACGTTTGGCGGCTTTGATGGTCGTCGCCAGGCCGCGCTCTTCGAGCTTGTTGAAAATGAAGGGCTTGAACAACTCCAGCGCCATTTTTTTCGGCAGGCCACACTGGTGCAGCCGCAACTCCGGCCCGACCACGATAACGGAACGGCCGGAGTAGTCGACGCGCTTGCCGAGGAGATTCTGGCGGAAGCGACCCTGCTTACCCTTGATCATGTCGGCCAAGGATTTGAGGGGACGCTTGTTGGGGCCAGCAATGGCGCGTCCACGCCGACCATTGTCGAGTAGTGCGTCGACCGCCTCCTGCAACATGCGCTTTTCGTTACGGACGATGATATCCGGCGCCTTCAACTCGAGAAGTCGCTTGAGACGATTGTTGCGGTTGATCACCCGACGATAGAGATCGTTGAGATCCGAGGTGGCAAAACGACCGCCATCGAGGGGAACCAAAGGCCGCAGGTCCGGCGGCAACACCGGCAACACCTCGAGAATCATCCATTCCGGACGGTTGCCGGAGCTGACGAAAGACTCGAGAATCTTGAGACGCTTGGCGAGCTTCTTGGTCTTGGTATCGGAGTTACTGGACAGCAACTCCTCACGAATCTGCTCGATTTCACTTTCTAGGGGAATGCCCTTGAGCAACTCGCGGATGCCCTCGGCGCCCATCATGGCGCGGAATTGATCACCATAGGCTTCGAGGGCGTCGAGATACTGGTCTTCACTGAGGATCTGACCACGCTGCAGATCGGTGATTCCCAGGTCAACATCGACCACGACATAGGCCTCAAAATAGAGCACCTTCTCGATGTCGCGCAAAGGCATGTCGAGGATCATACCCATGCGACTCGGCAGCGACTTGAGGAACCAGATATGGGCTACCGGGCTAGCCAGCTCGATGTGACCCATACGTTCCCGACGGACCCGCGCCTGGGTAACCTCGACACCGCACTTTTCGCAGACGACGCCGCGATGTTTGAGGCGCTTGTACTTACCGCAGAGGCATTCGTAATCCTTGATCGGACCAAAAATCTTGGCACAGAAGAGGCCTTCGCGCTCCGGCTTGAAGGTTCGGTAGTTGATGGTTTCTGGTTTTTTGACCTCGCCATAAGACCAGGAACGGATTTTGTCTGGCGAGGCGATGCCGATGCGAATGGCATCGAACTCTTCCTGCCGATCATTCTGCTTGAATAGCTTGAGAAGGTTGTTCAAGTGACTCTTCCTTATCCGATACCTGCGGATACCTTAGACCAATTGCTCGAGTTCGATGTCGATGGCCAGAGAACGTAGTTCTTTCAGCAATACGTTGAAGGACTCCGGCATTCCCGCATCCATACGGAAATCTCCCTTGACGATGGATTCGTACATCTTGCTGCGTCCGGCGACATCGTCGGACTTGACCGTGAGCATCTCCTGGAGGGTGTAGGCCGCACCATATGCCTCCAAAGCCCAGACCTCCATTTCGCCGAAGCGCTGTCCGCCGAACTGCGCCTTACCACCGAGGGGCTGCTGGGTAACCAAGCTGTAGGGCCCGGTGGAGCGAGCGTGCATCTTATCGTCGACCAAATGGTGCAGCTTGAGCATATACAAGTAGCCTACGGTGACCGGTCGATCAAACGCCTCGCCGCTGCGTCCATCGTACAGGGTGACCTGGCCACTGCGTGGCAGCCCAGCGAGCTCCAACATATCGCGGATATCATCCTCCGAAGCCCCATCGAAAACCGGGGTTGCCACGGGCACGCCTTTGCGCAAATTCGTCGCCAAAACGACCACCTCATCGTCGCTCAGGCTATCGATGTCTTCCCGTTTCCCGGAACGGTTGTAGATCTCCTTCAAAAAGGCTCGTATCTCTGCCACGGAGCGTTGCTGGTCGAGCATCTCGCCGATGCGCAGCCCCAAGCCCTTGGCTGCCCAACCGAGATGGGTCTCGAGAATCTGGCCGACGTTCATACGGGAGGGCACACCAAGGGGATTGAGGACGATATCGACGGAGGTGCCATCCGCAAGATAGGGCATATCCTCGACCGGGACGATCTTGGAGACGACACCCTTGTTGCCGTGACGACCGGCCATCTTGTCACCGGGCTGCAGCTGCCGCTTGACGGCAACATGCACTTTTACCATCTTCAGTACGCCGGGGCTGAGATCGTCGCCCTGGGTAAGCTTACGGCGCTTCTCTTCGAGTACCGCGTCGAGACGTTCGCGCTGCTGCTCGAGCTGGGCACGAATCTGCTCCAGCGCCGCATTGCTCTCTTCGCTACGTAGCCGGATATCGAACCAGCGATCCCGCGGCAGATCCTTCAGGTAGGTCTTGGTGATTTTCGCGCCGGAGGCGAGTCCCGCCGGGCCACCCTCCGCAACCTTGCCCAGCAAGAGTCGCTCGATACGCTGATAGGTATCCGCCTCGAAAATGCGGTACTCATCCTGCACGTCCTTGCGGATCTTCTTCAGCTGCTC
>DDOU01000121.1 GCA_002341825.1 Candidatus Igneacidithiobacillus taiwanensis
CATTTCGACCACCATCATGCTGCGCTCGATCATCGAGATCGCCCGCGGCCAGGGGGAGTCGATCAGCCATCCCGATACCCAACGCGCCTGCCTCGAGGTTTTTGCTTTGGGCAGCACCCGCAACCGCAGCGACGACGCGGCGGAAACCGGCTACTACTCCTTGCGTATTGCCTTGGCCAGCGGCATCTCCAACGCCCCCGGACTACTTGCCAAAAGCGGCAGTACCGCCCAGCCGCTCCTGTTGGCCACCCTGAGCCGCGTTGCGGAGCGCTTCGGCATTGCCGTTACCGACAAGGCCATCGCCCAGCTCGTACCGGCGCTCGGCGCCATTAGCGGTGCCGCCGTCAATACCTTGTTCATCGACCATTTTCAAAGCATGGCGGGCGCGCATTTCACGATCCGCAGACTGGAGAGAAAATACGGCAGCGAACTGGTGCAAGAGGCCTACGAAAGCCTTCTAGCCCGCCAGTAGGCGCGCGAAGGCCTCCTCGTCGAGGACCGGAACACCAAGTTTTTCGGCCTGATTGAGCTTGCTACCGGGCTTTTCGCCGCAAATCAGGTAATCGGTTTTTGCGGAGACGGCGCTGACCACCCTACCCCCACGGCGCTCGATTTCCTGCTTTGCCTCGTCCCGACTCCAGCCCTGTAGGGTTCCGGTGAGGACGAACTGCTTGCCCGAGAGATTCCCTGCCGTCTTCGGCGTTGGTGCCGGCCAGTGAATGCCTGCCGCCAGCAATTCGCCAATCACTTCTTGGTTGTGCGGCTGGGCAAAAAAATGCACCACCGCGTGGGCAACGACCGGCCCAACATCGCGTACCTGGGTGAGGGTCTCCTCGTCGGCCTGCATCAGGGCCTCCAGGCTGCCGAAATGCTCGGCAAGCGCCAGCGCCGTGGTCTCCCCCACCTGCGGTATCCCCAACGCATAGAGAAAGCGCGGCAATGTCGTCTGCCGCGAAGCCTCGATTTCGGCCTGCAGTTTTTCTGCCGAGCGACTTCCCATGCGCTCGAGATTTGCCAGTGCTTCCGCCGAAAGATGATAGAGATCGGAAACCTTTTGCAGCAGGCCGACATCCACCAATTGTTGCGCCAGTTTCTCGCCAAGGCCGCGAATATCCATGGCCTTGCGCGAGGCAAAGTGGAGCACGGCACCCACCCGCTGCGCAGGACAAAATAGGCCGCCGCTGCAGCGATAGGCGACCTCATCGCCCAGGCGAATCACCTCCGAACCGCAGACCGGGCATTGGGTCGGCATCTGCCACTCGACGGCGTTTTCCGGCCGGCGCTCGTGCAACACCTGCACCACCTCGGGGATGACGTCGCCAGCGCGGCGAATGAGCACCGTATCGCCAATACGCACGTCTTTGCGTCGCACCTCCTCCAAGTTGTGCAGGGAAGCACGGCTAATGGTCACCCCGCCTACGGCCACCGGGTCGACGATGGCGACGGGGGTGATGACCCCCGTGCGGCCCACCGAGGCGAGAATATCGCGCACCACCGTCGTTTCCTCTTGGGCAGGGAATTTGTGGGCAATCGCCCAACGCGGCGCCCGCGCGGTAAAACCAAGGCGCTCGCGCTGGCTCAGGTCATCGATCTTAAAGACCAAGCCATCGATTTCGAAGGCCAAGTGCGCGCGCCGAGCGAGCATCTCTTGATAGTACTGTTCTGCCTCCGCAAGGCTGCTTACCCGCCGCAAGAGCTCCGTCAACAGGGGAAATCCCCAGCCGTGCAGGCGCTCCAAAATAGCCAGATGGCTGCTGCCCAAAGGTGCGCTGGTCTCTCCCCAACCCCAAGGGAAAAAGGCCAGGGGGCGGCGCGCGGTAATGCGCGAGTCGAGTTGCCGCAGGCTGCCGGCGGCGGCATTGCGGGGGTTGGCAAAGGGCGCCTCGCCCTCGGCTTCGCGCTCTTGGTTGAGGCGCGCAAAGGCCGCTATCGGAATCACCACTTCGCCGCGTACCTCGAGCAGCTCTGGCCAGCCCGCCCCTTGCAGACGCAAAGGGAGATTACGGATGGTACGCACGTTGGCGGTCACGTCTTCGCCGTGCACGCCGTCGCCGCGGGTACCGGCCTGCACCAAAACGCCGCCTTCGTAGCGCAGATTCAGCGACAGACCGTCAAACTTGGGTTCAGCGCTCAGGGACAACGCTTCCTCCGCACCTAGGCCTTTCTGCAAGCGGCTCCACCAGTCGGCAAATTCGCTGGGACTGAAAACGTTGTCGAGCGAAGTCATTGGCAGACGGTATTCGGTACTGGCAAAGGCCGTGAGCGGCGGCGCGCCGACTCGCTGGGTGGGGGAGTCGGGGGACTGAAACTGGGGAAAAGCCGCTTCTAACTCCTGCAACTCGCGCAGCAGACGGTCGTATTCGGCATCGCTCAAGATGGGGGCATCGGCTTGATAATAGGCCGCGTTGGCGCGTTGCAGCAGCGCGCGCAAGGCATCGATGCGTTGTTGGGCGGTTTCCGTGTTCACAATGTCCCTCGGATCGGTAAGGGCTTCCATGATAGCACTAGCCGAAGCCACCACAGGAGCCTTTGCCGCTGTACGGAACCATCCCCAAGGTCCTATAATCTAAGCCATTGGATATCTTGGAGAGAGCGGTCCCATTTAGGAGCGACAACATGAATTACGATCAAAAACCCTATCAATTTCCCGAGGGAATGAGTCCCTACGGAGCGAACCAGCAAGTTGCCAGCCTTGGCGGTTTGATGGCCAAAACCTACGGCCTTCTTGCGGCCACCTTGGGCGTCTCGGCTATCGCTTCGATCTATGGGATGAGTTCACCTTTTGCCTATCAGCATCCCATCCTGCTGATGATTGGATCCTTCATTTTGCTGTTTGCAGTGCAGTATACCGGCGCCCACCGCAGCCCCTTTGCCGTACCTTTGGTTTTTGCCTTTGCCGCAGGCATGGGCATGATGATGGGTCCCGGTATTGCCATGTATCTGCGCATGCCCGACGGCCCGCAGATTATCGCGACCGCCCTGGGCACGACGGCAGTCATGTTCGTTGGCCTCTCGGCCTATGCCATGACGACCAAGCGTAACTTCAGCAACATGGCCGGATTTTTGATGACCGGGCTGATCCTGGCCATCTTGGTCTCGCTGTTGAATATGTTCTTGCTGCACATGCCCGCGCTGCAACTGGCAATAGCCGGAGTTTTGGTGATCGTGTTCAGTGGCCTGATCATCTTCGATACCCAGCGGATGGTACAGGGTGGCATTCAGGAGCCAGTGCTCTTGGTGGTCGGCTTGTATCTCGACATCATCAACTTGTTCATGGCTTTGTTGCAGATCTTTGGCGGCAGTAACCGCAACTGATTCAGCCCTCCTCTACTACGCCCCGGCGCTACGGCACGGGGCATTTTTTATGCCACCCGTGCACTCGCACGATTGCCACAAAAACATCGCAACCTGCCGTGCGAGCTTTGTTTCTGGTATTGGGTCACTTTCCAGGCCGCCGAACGAGGAGGTTTTGGGCCTCCACCTGAGGTTACTCGCGCACCGCAAACCGATCATTGCGGAAGATCATGATTGGATGTCAGTTTTCCAAGAACGAAGGCAAGTTTAATGGCGCTAACCATAACCGCCGCGCGGGCATCGATCTGGGACTGCCGCGCGTTGAGCAAGGCAGTATCCGCGGTCGTGGCGGCATCAATGGTACCCATGCCTTTGTTATAGGCGGCAAGAGCCGCGTTGTAGGTTATTTGACTGGCATCTACCAGTGCCGTGGCAGCATGATAAGATTGGAGCGCGGTGCGCAAGCTATTGCGCGCCGTCACAATTTCCGTTACCGCAGCATATTGAACACGCTGAAAATCACTTCTAGCAACTGCCGCTTTTGATTCCGCATCCTGCAATTGTGCATCACGCAAGCCGCCGTCAAAAAGCGGAACCGTTATTCCGAGTAATACGCTATCGCCAACCCCTTGCTGGCTGAGAGCCGGCAATCCAGCAAGCGAAAAACTATTCGAGCCCCAAGTAACATTTGCCGCGGCAAAAATCTTCGGCATAAAGTTTGCCCGTGCGGCTTTGATTCCTGTTTGGGCCGCCATCATCGTCTCATAGGCGGCCGCAACGTCTGGGCGACGTGCAAGCGCCTGCCGTATGGTTGCATCAACCGGAGTCGATGCAAAATTTGGTAACGATCGATTCATGAAATTGCCGGTATCAATTTTTGATGCGCTTCGCGAGATCGATTAGATCGGGTAAATTATAGGTCTTGGCCGTATCGATATCCTTTTCATCGGGCAGTTAAGGTTCTGCTCTTTATGGACAATTTTGCTGGTGCAACACAAGCGTCCAACGAACGCATCTTTTTGGATGCTCGTCAATCAGGGCTCGGTGGGTAGGGCTGGCCACCTATTTGCCCCCCCAGATGGACTGCACTATTTCCGCCAGCATGATACTGTAATCCCTGTGTATCCGACCTCTAGACGATTTTACGCAAGTGACTGATCCAAAGCATACAGAACAGCATACGCCGGTCATGCGGCAATATCTTGCCCTCAAGGCCGAGAA
>DDOU01000020.1:0-407 GCA_002341825.1 Candidatus Igneacidithiobacillus taiwanensis
AGTTCCCAGGCGCGATCCTGACTGCTGCGACCCGCCTGCAGGAGCTCGCTCACCAAGCCTTCGTGGTTGCCGAGCACCGCTGCTGTCTGGTGTCCGAGGGCGATGACGCAAGCACCGGTGAGGGTGGCCATATCGATTACCGCTTCCGGGTTGAAACGTTTGGCATAGGTGAGGGCATCAGCAAGGATCAGGCGGCCCTCGGCGTCGGTATTGATGATTTCGACGGTAAGGCCGGCCATGCTGCGATGGATGTCGCCGGGCTTGGTCGCTTTGCCGTCGGGGAGGTTTTCCGAAGCGGGGACAATGGCGGTAATGTTCAGGGGTAGCGCTAGGTCGGCAGCGGCCTGGATGGCCGCCAGCGCAGCCGCACCGCCACACATGTCGTATTTCATCTCGTCCATCTTGTC
>DDOU01000020.1:415-2627 GCA_002341825.1 Candidatus Igneacidithiobacillus taiwanensis
CCGGCATCGAAGGTCAGGCCTTTGCCCACCAAAACGATGGGTGCGGCACCCTCGGCACCGCCGCGATAGTGCAACACGATCAGGCGAGGCTCCTGGCGCGAGCCCTGGGCAACCCCGAGCAGGAGATGCATGCCCAGCTCCTCCATTTCCGCGGGGCCGAGTATCTCGTACGCAATGCCCCGTGCTTGGGCCATGGCAACGGCTTGGTCGGCCAGCCAGGTGGGCGTACAGATATTGCCGGGCTGGTTGGCGAGATCCCGGGCCCAGTCGCTGGCGCGGGAGATGGCCAAGGCGAGGTCGCAGCTCTGCTGCCATTCTTGACGTTCACCCTCGCTGCCAGATTCGGGAAGCAGGATGTTGATTTTGCGGAGACTACGCCGGGGACGTTTGGCTGGCTGACGATGCTGATCGAAGCGATACTGACCATCGAGAATGCCGCGTAGCCAAAGCTCGTTGGCAGCCGCACCGCTGCGGTGGGCAACGGCAACATCCGCAAGTGCGAGATGGATCTCGCTCAGTTCCGATCGAGCAATTTCCCGACCGAGGGCGCGCGCAGCCTTCTGCAGCTTTCCTTCACTCAATTTTTTCTCGCTGCCCACACCGACGAGGAGCAGGCGCTCGGCGCCGATACCCGGAATTCCATAAAGTAGCTGACATTGTCCCGCCTCCGCCGTAAAATCTCCATACGAAAGAAATCGGCGTAGGAAACCGCCACTGAGTTCATCCACTTTTTCCGCGCTGGCGGTCAATTGCCCGTTCTCTTGGCAAGCGACTACCAGGCATGCACAGGGTTCCGAAAGGGTACGATTCTGTTCTATACAAATTTCCAAAGCCTGTCTCCTGTGTCAGCTTCGCGATCCATCGCTTTGCTTCATAGCGTACACCAGGGCCCCGCCTCTAGGCCATCACGGGTGTGTTCGTGCTGATACTTCGCCGTTTTGGATCGTTGGGGCGTATTCCCGCCCATATTCTCCGCTCGGTACTGGTCTATTTTCTCGTCGCTTGTGTCGTCGTGCTCGCCTTGCTCTCCATTGGGCAACTCACCCAGATTTTGCAACAGGTCGCCTCCGGGCAGCTGCCCCTGGGAGTGGTGCTGCAACTGCTGGGACTGAGTATTCCCGCACTTCTGGTCGTGGTGTTACCCCTGGCACTTTTCTTTGCGGTATTCCTGGTTTTTGCCAACCTCTATCGCCACAACGAAATGATGGCCATTCAAGGCGCTGGGATCGGTCTACAGGCCTTGTTGCGGGGGCTTGCACCACTCGTTTTGCTCCTGATCGTCGTTGAATTGCTGCTCTCGGTGTGGTGGGCTCCGGCGGCAGAAGCCTACCTGCAGGCGGAGAGCACCAGACTGGCGGCAGCGGCAGCACAATCGCTGATCCAACCCGGGAGTTTTGCCCATCTCCCAGATGGGCGAGTCATTTATGTTGGTCAGGAAATCGGTGGCAAGGGGCATTATCGCGAAATCTTTATCGATCTTGCTCGCAGCGGGGCACCGGACTATGCCACCGCCGCTTTCGGTCAGATTGAGATCGACAAGCAAGCGGGTGTTTCCCTGCTCTTGATCAACGGACAACGCTACCTTGGACAGCCGGGGCAGGCCGGGTACAAGGTCTGGAGTTTTGCCCGCTATCGCGTCGATCTGGCAGCGCCACCGGCTGGCGCCGCCGCAGGAGAATCCTGGAACGCCTTGCCATTGTCACAGTTGTTGGCACGGATATCGGATGCCACGACCCATGCCCATGCCGTTGCCGAGCTCGAGTGGCGCTTTTTCTGGCCCTTACTGCTACCGATTGTGGTGCTCCTGGCCGTTCCCTTGGCTCACACCGAGCCACGTCGGCCTGGCCGGGCGGGCGGCTTCTTGGCCGGAGTTCTGCTGTTGTTGGGTGCTAATAATCTTTTGGTAGCGCTGAAAGATAATCTCATCGCCGGAAAAATTGCCCCCTTTCCCGGTCTCTTTTGGACTTGGCTCCTGCTTGCCGCGCTGGCGTTCTATCTCTTCTACCGTCGGCAGGCGGATCTTCCCCTCGTACCGGCGCGGGGAGCGTGGCGATGAAACGCGCCGATGCTTGGTTGTTTCGCGGAATGCTGTTCTACAGCAGCCTGGTTCTGCTCGTGTTGCTGTCTACGGTTTTTGTTGCGCAACTCATTGCCAAGGCCTCGGGCCCTGGTCACGGGCATTGGAATACCGGCTTGTTGCTGCGCTATGTTT
>DDOU01000020.1:2662-3557 GCA_002341825.1 Candidatus Igneacidithiobacillus taiwanensis
GGTGCGTTGATCTGGATCAGCATGCTCAACAGTCATTCCGAGATCACGGCGCTGCGCATGGCAGGCTGGTCCTTGGGTCGCCTGCAAAGACCCTTATTTTTGGTCGGCCTGCTGGGGGCGTTGATCATGTTTGTTCTCGCGGAGTGGGTCATTCCCTACAGTTCCTTGCAAGCGGAAATGCTGTGGGCCAACTCCAGCGGCAATAGTTTTCAGGAAATGGGTAATGCCGGCCTATGGCTGCGCCAAGGGGCAACGCTGTTACGTATCCAGGCCGTGAGTAGCAGTGGGACTGAGCTGCGTCAGCTACAAATCTACACTCCTTATCCCGGCATGGTTGGCATCGAAAAACAGGTCGATGCCCAATCGGCGGCGTTCCGAAACGGTCATTGGGTGTTGCAGAACGTACAAGAGTATCGCCTCGGCACAACCGCCATCGGTATTTCTCATGCCGCCGAGCAGGTTTGGACGGTGCCCTTGCGCCCGCAGACCCTGCGTAGTTTTGCCCACCGCACCCGGACCATGACCCTACAATCTCTGTGGCACAACGATCGCGATCTGCAGGGCGGGGTGCTGGCGATGAACCGCTTTGCCCTCGCTTTTTGGCAGCGCATCACCTACCCCTGGGTGGGATTGGTGATGATTTGGCTCGTAGTGCCCATGGTCATTCGCAATCCCCGCGCCGGAGGTGCCTACTATTGGATTGCGGCAGGCTTGGCTCTCGGTATCGCCTTTCATTTTCTCACCCAGATGTCCGGTTTTATTAGCGTTGCCGGTGGTATTCCGCCGTCGCTGGCGACCTTGGCGCCCATCGCCCTATTTGCCGGTTTTGCTTGGTTTTTGCATTCTCGACATGGATAGACGGCCTTGCAAAGCATGATGACGGATTTCTTCCGAA
>DDOU01000057.1:0-2532 GCA_002341825.1 Candidatus Igneacidithiobacillus taiwanensis
CGACCAGATTCTTGGTATTTACACTCGTCCTGCGGGGCAAATCCTTTTCCTCGATACGCCAGGGGTGCACCAGGGGCATCGTCGCCTCAATCGCCATATTCTGCGCGCCACTCGCTCCGCCCTCGATGCCGCCGATATCGGCGTACTGGTGGTCGAAGCGTCGGTATGGACGCCGGGCGACGCCGAGGCCTTGCGCTGGCTGCAGCAACGCGAGCTGCCTCTCTTTGCCGTCGTCAACAAAATCGATCGCGTTGGCAACAAGGAGCGCCTGTTGCCCTACCTGCAGGAGCTGGCAAAACGGGCATCTTTTGCAGAAATCATTCCCCTTTGTGCGCGGCGTCGGGATGACGTGGAGCATCTTGCCGATGTTCTCTTGCCGCGCCTGCCCGAGGGGCCAGCGCTTTTTTCTGCCGACGAAGTTACCGATCGCCAGATGCGTTTTCTTGCTGCCNNTGCCGAGGCGGTGCGGGAGCAGCTGTTTCGGCAATTGAGTGCGGAACTTCCCTACGAAACCGCCGTGGCCATCGAAAAGTACCATATTGCGCCCGACGGCGGTCATGAAATCGAGGCCACCATTTATTGTCGCAAGGCTGGGCAAAAGGCAATTTTGCTGGGAGAAAAGGGGCAGCGACTAAAGCGGATCGGCACTCGGGCGCGAGAGAGCATTTCCCAGCAGACGGGCACGCGGGTTTGGCTGGGACTCTGGGTGAAAGAACGCGAGGACTGGGATCGCCACCCCGGATTGCTACGCGAAATGGGTTATGGAGCGTAATCGCGGCGAGCGGGCCTGGATCCTCCATCATCATCCTTTTGGCGACGGCGGTTTGATTCTTGAGGTTTTTAGCGAGGAGCACGGCCGCCTTGGGGTGTTGGCGCGTGGGCAGCGGCGCCGCGGACGTCTCGAAGCGGGGCGCCCCTACTGGTTGCGCTGGGCAGGGAGAGGGGAGTTGCCGGTGCTCCAGGGTGCCGAGGAGATTCCTTGTTCTCTTACCTTGCAGCCCGTGCCGGCCTTGCTCCTGTTTTACGTGAATGAACTGCTCTTGCGCCTGACCGAGCGCGGTGATCCGCAGCCGATGCTCTTTGCCGAGATGGAGGATACCCTGCAGGCCCTTGCCGCGGAGCCCGAGGCGTACTGGCGCTTGCGTCGTTTTGAGCGGCGTTTGTTGGAGATTTTGGGCTGGGCAGCCGATTTGCAGTGTTGCGCGGCGTGCGGTTGCGCATTAGACGAAGGGTACGCGCAGCCGGGTTCTGGCCTGTTCTGCGCTGCCCATCGGCGATCGGGCGCTACGCCTCTGTCTGCGGCTGCCCGCGTCTGGCTCGCGGGAGCGATGCAAGCGCCGCCACCGCGCGGGCTCGCTGGGGAGCTGCGTGCCTATCTTGCCGCAGAGCTGGATCAACCGTTGGCAGGGCGGCCACTGGAGAGTCGCCGTCTTCTTGCGGCATACTTGCGCCGAGATCGGAAGCGGAAAACTGGAGAGGAGATGCAGGCTCGATGATAGCCTTGGGAGTCAATATCGACCACGTTGCTACCCTGCGCCAGGCGCGCGGTACCCTGTATCCGGATCCTTTGGAGGCTGCTTTCGTGGCCGAGCGCGCCGGGGCAGATGCCATTACTGCGCATTTGCGGGAGGACCGGCGGCATATTCAGGAGCGCGACGTAACCTTGCTACGGCAGGTTCTCCGCACTCGTCTCAACCTGGAAATGGCGGTCAATGAGGACGTTCTTACCATTGCCGAGCGCTTACGGCCCAGTGACTGCTGTTTGGTTCCCGAGCGTCGTGCCGAGCTGACCACCGAGGGTGGTTTGGATGTGCTCGGACAGCAGCAACGCATTACCGAGGCAACCCAGCGCTTGGGTGCCGCGGGGGTGCGGGTTTCGCTCTTCATCGATCCTGACCCCAAACAGATCGAGGCCGCCTGCGCCGTTGGCGCTCCGGCCATCGAGCTGCACACGGGTAGCTATGCCAACGCATCGAGTCGGCAAGAGGCGCAGGCGCAGTTGGCGTTATTGCAGAAGGCGGCGCAGCAGGCACATGACCTGGGGCTGCAGGTCAATGCCGGGCATGGTCTGGATTACACCAATGTGGCGGCGGTGGCTGCCATTCCCGAAATTGCCGAGTTGAACATTGGTCACGCCATCATTGCCCACGCGGTCTTTGTTGGGTTGGAAAATGCCGTGCGGGAAATGAAACGGATCATGGAACAGGCACGCCGGTGATTGTTGGCCTGGGTACCGACCTGGTATCGGTAGAACGCATGGCGGGCCTGCTCAATCGCTGGGAAGACAGGCTGTTGCTGCGCATCCTCGGCGAGCAGGAGCGCGAGGAGTTTCCGCAAAGCCAAGGAGCGGCCTTTTTGGCGCGGCGTTTTGCCGCCAAAGAGGCCACCGTGAAAGCCTTGGGAACGGGCCTCCGCAATGGCATCTGCTGGGGCGACATTCAGGTGGGCCACGATGCCTTGGGACGCCCCTCTCTGCACCTTTCGGGTGCGGCCCAGCAACAGTTGGCAAAGTGCGCGCGGCGGCCGCGGCTT
>DDOU01000057.1:2662-3126 GCA_002341825.1 Candidatus Igneacidithiobacillus taiwanensis
CAGGTAGGCAATCAGGTGCTCTGCATCGATGTCGATGCCGCCAAGGTCGAGCGCTTGCGCGCGGGTGAAATTCCCATTCATGAGCCGGATTTGCCGGAAATCGTGCGTAGCGGTATTGCTGGCGGACGCTTGCGCTTTAGTACCGACATTGCCGAGGGCGTGGCCCACGGTGAATTTCTTTTCATTGCGGTAGGGACGCCTCCAGACGAGGATGGCTCGGCCGACTTGCGCTACGTGCTTGGAGTAGCGGCGGATATTGGCAAACATTTGCAGGAACCGCGCATTATCGTCAATAAATCGACAGTGCCAGTGGGGACGGCGCAAAAGGTACGTGCCACGATTCAGGCGGAGCTCGACCGCCGTGGGGTGCGTTGTGATTTCGCCGTGGTGTCCAACCCCGAATTTCTGAAAGAGGGGGCGGCGGTTGGCGACTTCATGAAGCCCGACCGCATCATTGTTGGCAC
>DDOU01000057.1:3194-11825 GCA_002341825.1 Candidatus Igneacidithiobacillus taiwanensis
TCGGCAGAATTGACCAAATATGCCGCCAATGTCTTACTGGCCACCAAGATTTCGTTCATGAACGAGCTCTCTGGCCTGGCAGAAAAACTGGGTGCCGATATCGAGAAGGTACGCATTGGCATTGGCTCCGATCCGCGCATCGGCTTTGATTTCATTTATCCGGGTTGCGGGTATGGCGGCTCCTGTTTTCCCAAAGACGTGCGCGCTCTCGAGCATACGGCGCGGGAGTTGGGCTTTGACGCGCCTCTCATTCGCGCCGTCGAGACTGTCAACAATGCGCAAAAGCGAGTACTTGAGCGCAAGTTGGTGGAGGAACTTGGCGAAGATCTCGACGGCAAATGCATTGCCATCTGGGGCCTAGCCTTCAAACCCAACACCGACGATATGCGCGAGGCGCCAAGCCGTACCCTCATCGATGGACTGCGCCGGCGGGGTGCGACAATACAGGCCTTTGATCCGGTAGCCATGGACGAGGCCGCCCGCATCTATGGTAACGCCACCGACCTACGCCTTTGTGCCGACCCCTACGACGCCTGTACCGGGGCCGACGCCTTGGTCATTTGTACCGAGTGGCAAATCTTTCGCAGTCCCGATTTCGCGCAATTGCGCCACTTGCTGCGCAATCCGCTGATCATCGACGGCCGCAATCTCTACGAACCCCGCCTTCCGCGGTCTGCAGGGCTCCGCTACCGTGCCATTGGTCGTCCCTGAAGCCTTGCAGCGCCTGCGTCGGGCCCGGGTAGCCGTCCTTGGCGATGTCATGCTCGACCGCTATTGGTTCGGTCGGGTGGAGCGAATTTCTCCCGAGGCACCGGTGCCGGTGGTGCAGGTCGGTCGGGAAGAGCAGCGTCCCGGCGGTGCTGCCAATGTTGCCCTTAACATCGTGGCGCTCGGAGCAGACTGCCGCTTGCGCGCCCTTTTGGGGCGTGATGCGGCGGCCGATGCGCTGACGCAACTCCTGGAGCAAGCAAGAGTGGAGACGAGCTTCCGACATCTCGACGGCTTGCCCACCACCGTCAAGCTGCGGGTAATCGGGCAGCAGCAGCAACTCTTGCGTCTCGACTTTGAAGAGCGGCCCGAGGAGGCCAGGCTGGCAGAGCTCTTTGTTGCCGATGCCGATTTTTTGCACGGTTGTGCGGCGCTACTCCTTTCCGATTACGGTAAAGGGGTTTTGCTCGATCCGCAGCCGTGGATTCAGTGCGCCCGCGCTCAGGGTTTGCCGGTACTGGTCGACCCCAAGGGGCGCGACTATACCCGCTACCGCGGCGCTACCCTGATTACCCCAAACAAGGGTGAATTTCAGGCTGCGGCCGGCAATTGGCGTTCTGAGGAGGAGTTCCGGCAACTCGGGGAGCAGCAGCGCCAGGCTTGGCAAGTGGAGGCCTTGTTGGTGACTCGCGGCGAGGAGGGCATGACGCTTTTCCTGGCCGATGGAATTCATCATCATCCCGCCCAGGCGCGCGAGGTGTTTGACGTTACCGGTGCCGGCGATACCGTCATTGCCACCATTGCTACCGCGGTAGCTGCTGGCTGGCCGCTGGACCGTGCCGTCGAGTTGGGCAACCGGGCAGCGGGCATTGTGGTCGGGAAGTTGGGCGCTGCCACCGTTTCCCCAGAAGAATTGTCCGCAGCCTTGGAGCTTGCCGGTGTTACCCCAGCCTGAGGCGGGCGTGGAGAGGACGTTGGGGGAGGAGCACCGGCTGCCGGTGCCCCGATTGCTTGCTCGACGCGTCGGCAAAGCCATCCAAGACTATCGCATGATCCGGCCCGGAGACCGGGTCCTGCTGGCGCTCTCCGGTGGCAAGGATTCCCTGAGCCTACTTGCCCTGCTGGCGCAGATGCAGCGCCATAGTAAATTGTCTTTTTCTTTGGGGGTGGCAACGGTCGATCCGCAAAGCCCGGATTTTGAGCCCGAACCCCTCGGCGATCATGTGCGCGGTCTTGGCCTGCCCTGGTTCTGGGAACGTCAGGATATTTTCGGCAGGGCGCAGAAACATCTCGGCCGCCCGTCCTACTGCAGTTTCTGCGCGCGAATGCGACGCGGGGTACTCTACCAATGTGCCCGCCGCGAGGGGTATAACGTCGTAGCCCTCGGCCAGCACCTCGACGACTTTGCCGAAAGTTTTTTTATGTCGATGTTTTATAACGGCGAATTGCGTACGATGAAGGCGCATTACCGGGTCCGCGAGGGCGACCTGCGGGTCATCCGGCCCCTGGTGTACTGTCGCGAACGACAGACCCGCGCCTACGCCGAAGGGCAGGGGCTACCCATCATCATCGAAAACTGCCCGGCCTGCTTTCGTCATCCCACCGAGCGGCAGCGTATGAAGGAGCTTCTTGCCGAGCAAGAGGCGCGCGATCCGCGTCTATTCAAGCAACTGTTACACGCCATGCAACCCCTCATGGCGCGAGAGGTGCCAGCATGAGCGATACAAACTCGAGTGATTTCGTGCAGAGCTTTTACTGGGAGAGCCTGCCCCTGCGAGGTGCGCGTTGCCGGGTGGACGGCGTATTCCAGCGCGTGCTGCGCGACGTGCAGCTTCCCCACAGTGTGCGCCAGCTTCTCGGCGAAATTATGGTCGGGCTGGCGCTGCTTTCCAGCACGCAAAAGCATTTTGAGCGTCTCATCCTGCAAGCGCAGAGTGGGGGAAATCTTCAGCTGTTGGTGGCGGAATTCCTCACCGGTGGCGGCATGCGCGCCTACGCGCGTTGGCGTGGCGACGACGAAAGCGTCGATCTCGCAACCCTGCCCGAGGCACTCTTGGCGCTAACCGTAGACATGGGCTTGGATCGGGACCGTTACCAAGGCTTGATTCAACTGCGGCAAACGTTGACCCAATCCCTCGAGGCCTACTTTTTGGAATCGGTGCAGGCGCCGGCCTACTTTCGCCTAATGGTAGATGCCGAACAGGGAATTGCCGGAGGATATTTTTTGCAGCGCTTGCCCGGAGTGCTCACCACCGAAGAGTGGAATACCGCCACCGGCTTTTTGGCGGTGGGATCGGATCGCTCTTTGTTGCTGGCGCAGCCGGAGCAATTTTTGCCCGAGATCTTCCCAAACGTCGGGGTACGCTTGCGTGCCCCGGAGCCCTTGCAATTCCAATGTAGTTGCTCGCGTGAGCGGGTGGAGCGGATGCTCATTGCCCTGGGCGAGACCGAGGTAGAGGAGACCTTGGCCACCGAAGGCAGCATCCAGGTCACCTGTGAATATTGCCAGACCGTATACCGCCTCGATGCCAGCGAAGTTGCGGCCCTTTTTGCTGCCGGCAAGGCTCTGCACTAGCAGCGAAAATACCTCCAATGTGTTACGCCTGAGGACCGGTGTTGGCCGCTTGCCATCCGCAAGCAAAGAGCTATGTGCGACTCCCGGTTTTTTCTCCCTCGCCGTTGGGAAGCCGGCGGCCGGATGCATTCAGCGACGGAAGACGTTATCGGTCCAAGGGCCCATGTTTACCCATCCATTGGCAGACCCGCTTTCGCCCAAAAATGATCGAAATCATCGCCAACGCCCCAGCCAACCTTTTGCCCGAGCTGACGGGCAAGGTGCTTGGCAACGAAGGCCTCGAATACGGCCTCCATCGGGAATAGTAGGGATGGTGCACGATGGGCGCCCGCGCCGGTGAGTGGCGACTCGTCGTATCCGTTTTCCCAAATGCCCTCGGCAAGAAATCGTGGTGTTTGATCGTGGGTGCGATCGTAGCTTGCACCAACGAACCAGTATGTTTCGGCCATCAAAGCTTCGCCTCGATCCAATCCCACCGCTTGTCCTTGACCATCACGAATCGGCAACGGCCCCCCGACAGGTTGGCCCACAGGTCCCCGATCAGGCGATCATCTTCAGCCCCGTTCCAGCGATCCGCGCCTTTGTATTCCACCGCGAGAATCGGCCCCAGCCGGCCTGCCGTCCCTGGCAACTGGCAGAGGAAGTCTGGATAGAAGCGGCCATCGGCTTTCTGCAAGAAGAATGAACTGCCTTCACGCCGCACCAGGTTGCGCACCCAGAACTGGATACGGCCCCGTTGCGCCCAAATATCCAACTGGCAGGCACACTCGAATTCCTCCTTGCTGTCGAAGTCGCCGATGCGCCCATGGAAGTGCCTGCGGAAATCGAAATGCCCAAAGCGCCCGTCGTAGTCACGGCTGGGCGCGTAGGCCTGGGCATGAAACTCAAAGGTGAATTGATCCGTCACCGCCACACGCGTGGCCGCATCGTCACCAAATAGAACTTGCTGGAATGCCTTGCCAACGGCCTGCTTGCGCAGTTCGCGAATGCGCGCCTCGAGCAGATTGCGGATCAGGAACTTCTGCAGGTTGGCGCGTGCCAGCGTGAATCCATCCCGGTGCAGTAGATCGGTGAGCCAGGCGGCGACAAAGGCCTGCTTGCTGGTATGGGTCAGCGATGGTTCGGGCAGGTTGCGGCACAGCCAGGTGGCAAGGCGTACCTGATCCCAGTGTTCGGGTTGATAAACGAGGCCCAGGTCACGCTGCAATTCAGGCAGAAAGCGCGAGATGACGCGGCCGCCGTCATCGATGTCGATCTCACCGCCTTCCGACACTTTTAGCGCCGCGCCCAGTGCGGCAAGTTCCGCATCCGTTGGCGCAGCATCGTAGCTCGACAGCTCCCAAGGGTAATCGAGCACCTCCGGGTCGTCGAACAGCTGCAACTCGCCTTGCACGCGCAAGGCCAGCTGCGGCACGCAAAGGCGCTCACCCTGCTCGGCTGGAGTCTGGAAGAACTCGATCGCCGTGGTGCGACTGATTTCGGCAGCTTGCACAATCGTCGCTGCTGCAGTTTCGGAAGTGACCGAGGCCTTGAGTGCCTCGGTCTCGTCCTCGGTCAACGGGGCGGTGATGGTTAGCCGGTTGAGCTTGCCGTCCCAGCTCACCTTGTCACGCACCGGTTTAGGCACGCTCTTAAAATCGGGCTTTTCTGGCAAGGTGATCGTCACGGGCCGAACGACAACACGCCCGGCGTGGCTCTCCAGATCGAGCCGTGCCTGTTCAGCCTTGGCGGCCGTGACGAATTCCGTGACCTCGCGCCGCTCGAACCCGGCACCCTCTACCAGCCGCTCCCGCAGCGCGCTTGCCGTTTCCGCAAAGCTTTTCGACACCACGAAGGCATACGACCGGTTCAACGCCGGGGCTTGCCTGTGCGCGGCATCCGGCTGACGCAACACGCGCCCGAGTAGCTGCTCTACCGCCGTGGCCGATGTCAGCTCGGCCATGCTCACCAGAATGTAGGCAAACGGGCAGTCCCAGCCTTCCGCCAGCGCCTTTTGCGTGAGGATGAACTTCACCGGGCAGGTCGGATCGCGCAATCCCAGCTTGTAATCGACTTCGACTTGCTCCAACCCCTTTTCCTCACCAGTGGCCACCACGATTTCACTGGCGGGAATGCCGTGGTTGGCGATCAACTCGTTCCTCACGCGCTCAACGTCCAGCGTTTCCACACCCGTGCGGCGCGGCTGCGCCTGGATCAGCACCAGGGGGCGCAGATACGGCGCACCGGCGCGATGTTCTTCCTCCGCCAGTTTATGCAGGGTATCGCGTCGGGCAATGGCATCGGCCAGACACTGCTGCCAGTTGGGCTCGGTTTCCAGCACCACCGGCAGCTTGATCATTTCCTCTGCCTTCAACTCGGCGGCAGAAACGCTGTGCAGCACGTTGCTGGGCGTGCGCGTGAGATCGGGCGTGGCGGTCAGTTCCATCACGCCACTGGGGCGGAAACGGGCCAGCATGTCGAAGGCGAGTTCGGTGCGGCTGTTGTGCGCCTCATCGACGATCACGAACGGGCGGCGCAGGCGCAGCACGTTGGCCAGTGAATAGGGCGTGGTGCGATTCGCTCCCTCGCCATCGGTGAGCAAGGCATCGCGCTGGGTGGGCGAGAGGTGGTCGAAGTGGTGCATCAGCGCGCCGCTGCTTTGATACACCTTGCGGCACTCTTCCTCCTCCACTTGGAATGCCTGCCGCGTGGCGACGATGATCGTGGTCGAGGTATCCAGCGTGGCGCGGGTCACACTCTTGGCTTCTTCCAGGTCCAACACCGTGATTGGCCCCGCCTCGCGCAGCGCGGCGTGATAGGGATGATGGCGGTCTTTGAGCGCCTTGATCGTCTGCTCGCGGATCGGCTTGCTGGGTGTCAGCCACAGAATCACGCTGCGTTCGGTGCGCAGCAAATGGGTGTTGACCAATTGGACGCTTTTCGCCGCTAGCCAGGTCTTGCCGCCGCCGGTGGGCACGCGCAGGCAGAAGTACGGCATATCGGCTGGGAAACCCGACAACGGGTTGTAGGGCAAACCGCGTCCCCACAGGCGTTCGGTGGTGGCGGTGAAGGCAAGCGAGGGGGACAGCAGTTCATGGCAGGCCTTGAAATAAGCCTCCACGCTGTCGAGCACCTGTTGTTGGTAGGCCTTGGGCGAAAAGGTCGTCATGGCTTGCCCTTATCGTGGGCTTGGGGTTCCTGCAACGGCTGGCTAGATGGATTCGTGTCGGGCTTGATGCGCTCCATGACCCCAGCGCGGCTGATGATCAATTCGGTGCCTGTTTGCACGGCCAGTTCGCGCGCCCGCTGCGCGGCGCGTTGCAAGGCGGGCCACGAGCCGCGCAGATCGGCGGTCTTTGCTTGGTCGATGGTTTTGGTGGTCATCGCTCACTCCAATCCAGTAAAACCGGTGCTTCCCCGGCGTTGTCATACAAAACCCAGGCATCCGCAACGGGGGCGTAATGCCGGTGGAAATTCTCCAGCCCGGCGGTGAAACGGCGGCGAATCAACGCCTCGGGAATGTTGTGCCCGCCTTGCAGAACCCGTTGTCGCACTCGCGCAACGGCCTCGTCGGCATGGTTGAGTCGTAGAAAAATCAGCTCCACCCAATAGCCCGCCTGCTGCCATTGCCGGATGTGGCGCAGATAGGTGCGGCCCGAAAGCGTTGTTTCGAAGGCAAAGCTTTCACCTGCGCGGAAATGCCGATCCAGCTCCGCCAGCATCAAACGCCCCGCCCGCACCGCCGCCGTCTCGGGAGCAAATGGCGCCAACCCAGCGGCAATCAGATCGGCATTCACGAATACCGGGCATGCCGCCTCATTGGGTAGAAACTCGCGCGCAAACGTCGTCTTGCCTGCGCCATTGGGTCCCGCAATGATGATGACCTTGCGCTCCGGGGTCATGCTCAAACTTCCGGCACATACGGCATTTGTTTGAAGGTGATACCCGCGCGCGCAAGGCGCGACGAGCTCAAGCGGCAGGCGGTGGCGTAAATCACTTTGGGGCCGACGCACAGGCCCTCGGCGGTGGCGGTGAAGGCAAGCGAGGGGGAGGGCAGTTCATGGCAGGCCTTGAAATAAGCCTCCACGCTGTCGAGCACCCGTTGTTGGTAGGCTTTCGGGAGGAATATGCTCATGGCTAGTCGCGCTCGATCCAGTAGTCCGGGGCGCGGTGTAAATGCGCGACCGCGACGATGTAAATGAGGTCAGGCTCGACCGAATAGAGCAGCTTGTAAGGAAAGCGGCTCAGGATCAAGCGCCGGATGTCGCCGTGCTCGACGGGCGCTGCCAACGGCCAGTGGCGCAGACGCGACAGAGCTTCGCGAACCTCGGTGCGAAATCGCGCCCCCAGCCCGGTGACCTGCCGTTCGTAGTAGCGTTCGCCGTCCTCGAATTCCAGTTTCGCCTCGGGTGAAAACGCGATGCGCATCAAAATGTCCCGACTACGTCCTCGGCCGGGATACCTTTGACTTGCCCGGAACGATAGGCCGCAAGACGCCGCTCCGCTTCCTCGATCCAGAGTCGATCCAGCTCTGGGTCTGGCTGATCAAGGCTGTGCGCGATTTGGTCCATCAATGCAAAACGCTCGGCTGGCGAAAGTTTCAAGGCCGAATCGATGAGTTCCTTCGTATTCATGGTGAGCCCTCGTTGGTCCGTGATGATCGAAGTCGTGCCGGGTTTGTATCGATGCCATATTGCGCCCTGCACGCCGCGCGCACCAGTGCATCGCTCGCGCCGCGTAGTTCTTTGTTCTGGAAAAGCGGAAAAGGTTTCTTCACTCACAGCTCCAGCGCGTACGGGGTCTGCTTGAAGGTGATATTTTCCCGCCCCAGACGCGACGCGCCCAGACGGCAGGCAGCGGCGTAGATCACTTTCGGGCCGGCGAACTTGGGCAGCGCATCGAACACCGGGCCGGTGAGCACATTGCCGCCGTTGACAGATTTGTCCTTGAGGATGCCGTTGTAGAGCAGGTAGATGGCGCGGCCCTCGAAGATGCCCAGCAGTGGCGAATCAGCAGCGCCAGTGAAGCCCGTGCCGGTCTCGGCGAACCAGACGAACTCGGCCAGTTGCGCGAATGTCACATCGCTGCGGATTTGGCCGTCGGCATCGAACAAGGGTTCGGCGGACAGGCGGCAGAACTGGAAGCCGCCGCCGAGGCCCTCTACTGTTTGCCCTTTGGCGTTGGTGTAGCCTTCCGCCACACGTTTGACGCGCTCGCGGGTGACGTTCTGGGCGATGTGCTCGTCCATCTCGACCAAGATGAAGCGGCGCTTGCCGCCGTCTTCGGCGTTTTGTTTGAGCACGGCGTGGGCGGTAGTGCCAGAACCGGCAAAGCTGTCGAGGATGAGGGAATCTTTGTCGGTGGCGATT
>DDOU01000081.1:0-4108 GCA_002341825.1 Candidatus Igneacidithiobacillus taiwanensis
ACCACCCTGACCCTGCACGCGATTGCCAGCTGTCAGGCCGCAGGTGGGACGGCGGCCTTCATCGATGCCGAGCACGCCCTTGACCCTGGCTATGCGCAAAAGCTCGGCGTCGATCTCGAAAACTTGCTCATATCCCAGCCCGACACTGGCGAGCAGGCCTTGGAAATTGCCGATATGTTGGTGCGCTCTGGTGCGGTAGACCTGATCGTGATCGACTCGGTCGCTGCCCTTACCCCCAAGGCGGAAATCGAAGGAGAAATGGGAGATTCCCACGTCGGCCTGCAGGCGCGGCTGATGAGTCAGGCACTGCGCAAGCTCACCGCTAATATTTCGCGCACCAATACGCTGGTCATCTTCATCAACCAGATTCGCATGAAGATTGGTGTCATGTACGGCAGCCCGGAAACCACTACCGGCGGCAATGCCCTCAAGTTCTATGCCTCGGTGCGCCTTGATATCCGTCGTGTGGGCGCCATCAAAAAGGGTGACGAAGTAGTGGGCAACGACACCCGCGTCAAAGTGGTCAAGAATAAGGTGGCGCCACCATTCCGCGAAGCGGAATTTGCGATTTATTATGGCGAGGGTATTTCGCGGCTGTCGGAGTTGGTGGATCTTGGCGTCAAGTTCGATATCCTCGAAAAAAGCGGTGCTTGGTACAGCTACGGTGCAGAACGAATCGGGCAGGGCAAGGACAACGCTCGCCAGTATCTCAAAGAGCATCCGGAGCTTGCCAAGGCTATCGAAGACAAGGTACGCGCTGCGGCTCTGGGCCACCCCTTGGCCTTTGCAGAGGAAATGCCAGGGCTCGCCGAAGCCGAGGAATGAGCGAAGCCGAAAGCGCTGTCGAGGCGGCCGCCCTGCGCTTGCTGGCGCGGCGGGAATATGCTCGGGCGGAGCTGCGGGCGCGCTTGCTGCGTCAGTTTGCCGCGGAACTGATCGACCCGGTGCTTGCCGGTTTGGAAGAACGCGGATATTTGAGCGACGCCCGATTTCGGGCTGCGCGTATGCGCAGTCGGGCGGCGCGCGGGCAGGGGCCCTTGCTGGTGGCCAATGACTGGCGCGCAAGTGGGGCGGGGGAGGATCGCGCCCTGCTCGACGAGGTCGATTGGCTGGCGCTGGCGCGGCAGCTCCTGCGCAAACGTTTTGGCGACGAAGCACCCACGGACCGCAAGGAGTGGACGCAGCGGGCGCTTTTTTTTGCAGCGGCGCGGGTATCCCGCAGAATTGATTCGCAACGTATTGAAAAATTGGGAAGTCATTGCAGATGGGGATTGACCCCGCTGCCTCAGCCACAGGGAGTCGCATGAAGTCAGCAGCCATCCGTTCCGCCTTTCTGGACTTTTTTGCCAGCCAAGGGCATCAGATTGTGCCCAGCAGTCCCCTGGTCCCGCGTAACGACCCGACGCTGCTCTTCACCAACGCCGGTATGGTGCAGTTCAAAGACACCTTCCTCGGCCTCGAGTCGCGCCCCTACCAGCGCGCTGTCAGCACCCAGCGCTGCATGCGGGCGGGGGGCAAGCACAACGACCTCGAAAATGTGGGCTACACCGCGCGCCACCATACCTTCTTCGAAATGCTCGGCAATTTTTCCTTTGGTGACTACTTCAAGCGCGAAGCGATTCAGTTCGCTTGGGCTTTCCTCACCCAACGCCTCGGCTTGCCAGCAGAAAAACTCTGGGTGACGGTCTACGAAAAAGACGACGAGGCGGCAGCAATCTGGCTCGACGAAATGGGTATCGACCCGCAGCGTTTTTCCCGCTGTGGCGATAAGGACAACTTTTGGAGCATGGGCGACACTGGCCCCTGCGGGCCTTGCTCCGAAATTTTTTACGATCACGGCCCGAGTATTCCCGGTGGACCTCCCGGAAGCCCGGAAGCGGATGGCGATCGCTATATCGAAATCTGGAACTTGGTGTTCATGCAGTATGATCGCGATTCCTCCGGCACTCTTACGCCCTTGCCGAAGCCCTCCGTCGACACCGGCATGGGTCTCGAGCGCTTGGCGGCGGTGTTGCAGGGGGTGCATAACAACTACGATACCGATGTCTTTCAGCCCTTGATTGCGGCAGCGGCAGAGATCGCTGGCGTGCCCTACGGCCACAATGCAGCTACCGACACGAGCCTACGGGTGCTCGCCGATCATATCCGCGCCTGCAGTTTTCTCATCACCGACGGCGTCATGCCGAGCAACGAGGGGCGGGGGTACGTGCTGCGACGCATCATTCGTCGCGCGGTGCGGCACGGACGTAAACTCGGAATCGAGGATGCTTTCTTCTACCGCCTCGTTGCCCCCTTGGTGCTGAGCATGGGGGAGGCCTATCCCGAATTGCGGCAGGCGCAACAAGAGGTGGAGCGCCAACTGCGGCGGGAGGAAAGCAAGTTCCGCGAGACCTTGCAACGCGGCCTCGACCTGCTCGACGAAGCCATCGCCAAACTCCCAGCCGGGGCGCCGATTCCTGGCGAAGTCATCTTTCGCCTCTCGGATACCTTTGGTTTTCCTGTTGATCTTACTGCCGATATCGCTCGTGAACGTGCTCTCGAGATGGATATGGCGGGTTTTGATGCCGCCCTCGCCGAACAGCGGGAGCGCTCCCGCGCAGCGTGGTCGGGCAGTGGCGCCGTCAAAGCCGAGCGGGTATATCACGACCTTGCCATGCAGCTGCCGGCAACGGAATTTCTTGGGTACGGCGGCTGCGATGGTGCCGGTCGCGTAGTCGCCCTGCTGCGCGGTGGCGCCGTGGTCGACACCTTGCAGGCGGGTGAGGAGGGTGCCGTCATTCTCGACCAAACCCCGTTTTACGGGGAATCCGGCGGCCAAGCGGGAGATCGCGGCATCCTCTTTCATGGTCAGGAGCTCTGCTTTCGGGTAACCGACACGCAGAAGCCCGTACCCACGCAAATAGTGCATCTCGGTACCCTCGAGCGCGGTAGCATCCGCGTTGGCGATATCCTGCAGGCCTCCGTCGATGCCGCGGCGCGCGCGGCCACGGCAGCGCATCACTCCGCGACCCATCTTCTCCATGCGGTCTTGCGTCGACGCTTGGGGGCGCATGTTCAGCAAAAGGGCTCCCTGGTTACTGCCGAGCGCCTGCGCTTCGACTTTAGTCATCCCGAGGCCTTGGGGCACGAAGAACTGCAAGCCATCGAGCGCGAAGTGAATGCAGCCATTCGCGCCAATGTCGTCGCAGAAACTCGCATCTTGCCCCTCGCCGAGGCGCAAGCCCTGGGCGCCATGGCCCTCTTTGGCGAAAAATATGGGGAAGAAGTTCGCGTCGTTCTCCTCGGCGAGCACTCCTTGGAATTTTGCGGCGGGACCCATGTGGCTGCCCTGGGGGAGATTGGCGTTTTCAAGATCCTTGGCGAATCGGCAGTGGCTGCCGGGGTGCGGCGCATCGAGGCGGTGGCCGGAGAGGCTGCCCTGCGCACCATTCAACAAGACGAAGAGCGCCTGCGCGCAGCAGCGGCTTTGCTCAAGACGGCGCCGGCAGAACTCGACCAACGCCTGGCGCAGACCCTCGAACGGTTACGGCAGCTGGAAAAAGAATTGGAGCGCAGCCAACGCGAGCGTGCCAGCTCCGCCGGCAGCGATTTGGCCAAAAAAGCGGAGCGCATCGGCGAAGTCCCAGTGTTGCTGCAGCGCCTCGACGGCATGGACGCCAAGTCTTTACGAGAAGTTCTCGATACCCTGCGATCACAGCTCAGCACCGGCGTGATCGTGCTCGCTGGTGTCGTCGGCGACAAGGTGTCGCTGCTCGCCGCCGTCAGCAAGGATCTGCAGAATCGAATCCATGCTGGCGACCTCGTCAACGTTGTCGCCCAACCTCTTGGTGGCAAGGGGGGCGGTCGCCCGGATATGGCGCAAGCCGGCGCCGGTCAGCCCGAGGGGCTCGACAGCGCCATGGCAGAGGCAAAGAGCTGGCTACGAGATAAACTCGCCTCGTAGCCTACGCTCGATCTCCGTCTCTTACTGATTTTGCCAGTCTCGCCCGTGGTCTGGGTGATGGCCGTCCGGGCCACGACCTGGGCGCGGCCCATCGGGACGGCCATGCTCCTCGTGCGGACCCTGCGGACCGGGACGCCACTGTGGTCCGGGCTGGGGCGGGCGACC
>DDOU01000081.1:4165-7999 GCA_002341825.1 Candidatus Igneacidithiobacillus taiwanensis
CGCCAGTGCGGGTCACGGGCGTGGTATTCCGCTTGCCGTTGCAGCTGTGGCCACTCCCGCGGCGACCAGCGACGCAGACCCGGCGGTGGCGCCGGAATGGGATGCCAGGGGCCGCGATAGGCAGGGCCGGCCCACCAGCGGTTGCCGTAAAAATAGTAGTAGCTGGAGCCCGTATAAAAGATTGGCTGCTGGCTACCATAGGCGGCATAGACGCCAAGTTCAGGCAGCCAAACCATCAATGGCGGCGCGGCCAGAACGGGCGTTGGATAGCCAACGATCACCGGAGCGGTGCCGACGTTGATCTGCATGTCTACCGGCTCGGCAGCGGCCAAGTTGGCGCTCGATAAGCAGACCGCAGCCAAAACCGCTGTTGAAAAAGCCATTTTTGTCATCGTATTCTCCTCCCCTCAGGAGACTGTCGTTGGTCAAAAGACGAAGTTCTGCGCTATGCTCTTCGCCGTTGCTAGGCCACAGCATAGGGCTTTGTGGTCAGAAAGCGAGTGTCGAATTGTGAGCATTCATGAAACTCCTGGTAACAGCGCATGCTGACCATTGCTGAACTGGAGCAGTTACTTCTGGCTACTGCGTCGGGCGACCAGCGCGCCTTTCAGCGCTTTTACGACGCGACTTCGGCGCATCTGTATCCCGTGGCCTTGCGTATTCTTCGGGAAGAAGGGCGAGCAGCAGATTGTCTGCAAGATGCTTTTCTCAAGATTTGGTTGAAGGCAACGGACTACCAAGCGGGTCGTTCGCCTCTTGCTTGGGCGGCGGCCATTGTGCGGTATCAGGCCATCGATGTATTGCGACGCTTCCCGAGAGACGAACCCGGCTGGGAAGAGCCGGACTGGGAGCGTGAGGAGTGGGGAGACGATGGCGAACAAGCGGCCCTCTACCCTGCCGAACGTCGGCGATTGGAAGATTGTTTGCAGCATTTGTCGGCAGAGCAGCGGCAGGCGATCGTCCAAGCCTTTTATCGCAGCTCCACCTATGAGGAAGTGGCGAGTCATTTTGGGGCTGCATTGGGCACCGTCAAGAGTTGGATTCGTCGGGGGTTATTGATTTTGAAGGATTGTCTGCAGCATGAATCTGCGTAAGGATCCGCAGTTGGCGGAACAGCTGGCGGCAGCCTATGTGCTCGGTAGTCTGCGCGGGCGCGCACGGCTGCGCTTTGCCCGCCTACTGCAGCGGGATGTCGTCTTGGCGCAGATGGTTGCGCGCTGGGAAGACAAGCTGCTGCCAGCCCTGCTTCCGGCCCGCCCGCGACCAGTTCCGGCGCGCGTGTGGCACGCCATCCGGGCGGAGTTGCCGGTTTCGCCCAAAGCCGTGTCGGTGATGTCGGCACCCCTACCTTGGTGGCGCCGTACGCTGGTGTGGCAAGGCCTCAGTGCTGCTTTTGCGGTGGCCTTTGTTGTGCTTTGGCTATGGCCCAGCAGCCCGCAAATGCCGATGATGGCGGTAGTGAACAACAGCCAAGGCGAGGCGACCTGGGTATTACATGCCAGTGCACACCACATGCGCTTGGTTACTCTGCGCCAAACGCCAATTCCGGCAGGGAAATCCTTGCAGCTTTGGGCTATTGTGCCAGGCCAAGAGCCTGTTTCCATGGGCTTACTGCCCACCCAGGCAGGCAAGACACCGGTCCTTGCGGTGCCCGATCATCTAAATCTGCGTAAGGCGCAGCTTTTGGCCGTTACCCTGGAGCCAGCAGGCGGCTCTCCCACTGGCCAGCCCACGGGCCCTATCTTGCTCAAGGCAACGCTGATTACCAGTTGAGCCCTGCATCTCGATCCGTACGGCTTGCGTAATAAGAAATGATGACTGTGGTCATCGCAACATGTTTTCAAACCCATTCGGCAGGAGATTCTCATGCAAGATGATACTCAGTTTGGCGGTAACCGTCGGGATTTTCTAAAGAAAAGTGCGCTTTTTGGACTGGGGCTGGCTGCTGCCGGTAATCTGGTGCTACCCGCTACGGCGCGGGCCGCTGACATGGCAGGAAGCAGCGAGAGCCACGATCTGGGCATTCTCAACTTTGCCCTCAACGCCGAGCATCAAGCCATTGCCGCCTACCAGGTTGGTGCCGACAGTAAGCTTTTGAAGCCCGGCGCCTTGAAGCTCGCCCTGCAATTCCAGAAGGATCACGAGGCGCATGCCGATGTACTCGCCGAGACCATCAAAAAGATGGGTGGCAAGCCGGTGGCTGCCAAACTGCCGCTGACTGCCTCGATGGCTGATCTGGCCAAGGCCTGGGGCTTTCCCGTAGCCAAGTTGAAGAATGAGGCGGATGTTTTGCACTTTGCTGCTGGTCTCGAAATTGGTGCTGCCAAGGCCTATTTGGGTGCCGTCAAGCAGTTCAGTAATCCCGAACTGGCACACGCAGCGGCCAATATCGAGGGCGACGAGGCCATGCATTTTGCCACCCTGCGCTACGCGCTGGGCATGAACCCCGTGCCCGCGGCCTTCATTTCCGCCATGCCGAACGACTGATATCCCCGCGTACCGGCAAGAGGGACGCTGTGGCGTCCCTTTTTTATGTTGTTGGTAGGCGCAACGCCATCCCCCCGGCGATGAGTGCGCAGAGCAAAATGACGAGGGCCATGGGGACGGCGCTGGGGATAGCAATCAAGCCAACGCCCATGGCGGCGACGGCGGCGCTGGCAAATTGTAGGCTGCCGAGGAGGGCGGAGGCCGTGCCCGCCTGTTTGTTCTGGGAATTCATCGCCAACGCCATACTGTTTGGCGAGACCAAACCGATGCTGGCCACGTAGAAAAAGAGCGGGATCAGCAGTCCGGGCAAGCCGCTGGACGGAATTAGGCTGGCAGTAAACAGTAGTGCCGCCGCAACAAACTGTACCAGCAAGGCTATCCGCAAGAGTTTGCGGGGCGCATAGCGCCGATGTAGGCGTCGATTGAGTTGGGAAAGGATGATCAAACCAAGCGCATTGCCGCCGAAGATCCAGCCAAAGACATCTGCCGGGATATGATGCAGATCGATAAATACGAAGGGGGAACCGGCAATATAGGCAAACATACCAGAAAAACTTGCTGCCAAAATGATGGCATACGAACGAAACTGTGTATCGCGCAACAGTGCGGCAAAGCGCGTAAAAATCGCCACAATATGCAAGGAATGAGTAGGATCGCCGCGATGTCCGGGGGGAAGCAGGGTCGCACTCGCGAGCAGGCTCAGCGTGCCAAAGGCCGCAAGCAGTAAGAATATGGATTGCCAACCGAAGAAGAGGAGCAGATAGCCGCCGAGCAAGGGTGCAAAAATTGGGGCAACACCCATCACCAAGATCATGCGCGCAAAGATATGCGCCGTTTCCTCGGGCGGAAACAGATCGCGGACCAGGGCACGACCAATCACTGGTCCTGAGCAGGCGCCAATCCCCTGCAGGAGTCGAAAGATAGCCAACCAAGAAGCGCTTGCAGCGAGGGCGCAGGCAATAGAGGCGGCTATGTAGAGCGTTAGCGCCAGGAGCAAGGGCCACCGCCGTCCGAACCGATCGCTAACGGGGCCGAGCAAGGCTTGCCCGCCCGAGAAGCCGATAAAAAAAGCCGCCAGACTCAACTGAATCGCCAAAGCATGGGTATGAAATTGCTGCTGAAGAGTCGGCAGGCTGGGAAGATACATATCGATGGATAGAGCGCCAAAAGCACTCAGGCTGCCTAACAAGAAAATGCTGCGACGTGGGTGCACAGATGCGGTCAAAAGAGGTAATCCAGTGATGCGATGCGTGAGGATACCACAACATTTTTATTTGTCATATTTTCCTGATTTATAGAAATTCATGATTTATTTTTGACAGACCTCATTTTTCGTTGATAGCCTGA
>DDOU01000007.1:0-2391 GCA_002341825.1 Candidatus Igneacidithiobacillus taiwanensis
CGCATCTGCTCGACTTCTTCCTTGCTGCAATAGCAGTAGTACGCCGTCCCCGCTGCCAGCATTTGCTGCAAGACCTCGGCGTAGCGGTCCATGCGTTGGGTCTGGTAGAAAGGGCCCTCGTCCCAATCGAGCCCGAGCCATTGCATGCCCTCGATGATTGCTGCCGTCGCCTCGGGAGTGGAGCGTTCGAGGTCGGTATCTTCGATGCGCAAAACGAACTGCCCCTGGTGCTGGCGGGCGTGCAGCCAGGAAAAGAGCGCGGTGCGCACACCGCCAATGTGCAAATAACCCGTGGGGCTGGGGGCAAATCGGGTACGAACGGTCATCGACTGCAAATCCTATCTGGTAGTCGGGTAGAAGCGTCGATCATAGCAGGCGAGCGCCACACCTCACCAACCCGGCAAGCCTCGTCAGCCATAGGAATTTTTGATAGTGCATAATTTGCATTGACGAGGACGCTGGTTGCCCCTAGTATCAGCCCACGGTACCTCCTAACAAGAGAGCCAGCGTTCTGTTTATACACGGTAAAATCTGCAGATTTGGTCAGGGTGCTCGTTTTCGGCCTCCTCACCAAAGAAGGAGTCACATGCGAAAGTCGGCCATCGCCCTCTCATCGATTTGCGTTCTCTGCGCTGCGCCTGCGGTTTGGGCGCACAATGGCGCCAACAGCAACCCGGAAGACGCCGGTAGCCAGGAAACCCTCTCTCAACTGATCGCCCGTTTGCAGCCCACGGCCACGCCAAGTGCCGACGATACGGTCGCAACGACGCCGGAAAGCGGTGGGCTGTTGCAGGATTTTCATCAGCTGCAGCAGCAAGATCAGGCCCTGACGGATTCCCAGGAGACGATCTGGACGGCGCTCGTACAGGGATTCCGCATCAGCGACGTGTCCCGGCCCCGGGTTGCCAAATGGCGGAGTTGGTTTCTGCAGCACCAGGGCAAGCTCGAAGAGATTCTCCACAACTCTCGGCCTTTCCTGTACTACGTGGCGAACGCCGTGCAAGAACGCGGCATGCCGATGGAGCTCGCCTTGTTGCCGGCCATCGAGAGCGGCTATAACCCGAAGGCCTTCTCGCCCGCAGCGGCTGCCGGTTTATGGCAATTCGTGCCCGGCACGGCAAGAAATTTCGGGCTGCAAAATACCCGCTGGGGTGATCCACGCCTCAGTCTCACGGCCTCCACCAACGCCGCCCTCGACTACCTCTCTTATCTGTACAATTACTTCGGCGGCAACTGGCTCCTTGCCATTGCTGCCTACAACGCCGGGCAGGGAACCGTCTCGGCGGCCATCCAACAGAATGTTGCGGCCGGACAGCCCACGGATTTTTGGGACTTGAATCTGCCCAGCCAAACCGAAAACTACGTCGCCGAGCTCCTCGGTCTGGCACAGGTCATCGAAAACGCCAAGGCCTACCACGTCGATCTGCCTAGCATTCCCAATAGCGCCCACATTGCCCTCGTGCACACGCCGCGGCGGGTCAACCTGCAGGTGGCAGCACAGCTCATGAACGTTTCGGAGTCTGAGCTCAAGCGCCTCAATGCCGGCCTCAGTCACGGTGTTGCTCCCGCTGGCTACTCCTTGGTGGTGCCCAAAGACAAGGCGGAGGCCCTGCGCACCGCACTCCTGCAGATGCCGAGCGAGGAGCAGGATAGTATCCCGGCAGCACCGAGCAGCCAAACCCCCGCGCCGGAGCAAGCCGTAGCAGCCCCGGCAGCACCAAAGCCCATGCCGGTGGCGGCGGTAGCCACCCAGGCAGTATCGGTAGTGCGTTATACTTCCGTGCGGCCGGGGGAGACCCTCTCCGAACTCGCCCTGCGCACCGGAACCTCCGTGCGTGACCTGGAGCGCTGGAATCATTTACGCTCTGCCCGCAGCCTGCAAGTGGGGCAGCGTCTTGTCATTTACGGCGGTAAGGCCGCAGCCGTGCAAACCGCCTATCGACCACAGCAGATCACCGTACAACCCGGCGATTCTCTCACGCAACTCGCCCAACAAGCTGGCGTGAGTGTGGCGTCTCTGGCCGCTGCCAACGGCCTGCGCGAGACGAGCATGATCCACCCGGGTGAACGATTACGGTTGCCCGGTGCCCATCTGCAGACTGCCGTCTATGCCGCCAAGCGCAGCGGCGGCAGTATCCGGGTACGTCCCGGTGAATCCCTGTGGCAGCTCGCCCAGCGTGCTGGGACGAGCGTTGCGGCATTGGCGGCGGCCAACGACATGAGTACCCACAGCGTCATCCACCCTGGCCAGGTCCTGCGCCTGCCAGCCCGCGGCAGCGTCGTGGCCTCCCTGAATCCGCAGCAGGAACGGCTAGCCACGGCACCACGCGCGACGACCTATGTGGTTCGTCCTGGTGATTCGGTCTGGCAGATTGCCCAGCAGTTTCATGT
>DDOU01000007.1:2425-5106 GCA_002341825.1 Candidatus Igneacidithiobacillus taiwanensis
CAACCGGGTAAACATTTGACCATCTTCTTGCGCTAAATCAAAAGACTGGAGCTTTTACCGACGATGGGATTCTTGCAGAACAAACAGGCTTTGGTGGTTGGCGTTGCCAATGAGCGCTCCATTTGCTGGGGCATTGCCCAAGCGATGGCGCGGGAGGGTGCGAGCGTGCTGCTCACCTATCAAAGCGAGCGCACCAAGAGCCGCGTCGAAGAGTTAGCCGCGCAGATCAATGCACCCACCCCCCTGCCCCTAGATCTCCTCGATGCCGACCAGGTAGCGGCGGTGGTTGCCGATCTGAGAGCACGCTGGGGAGGGGTCGACATCGCCATTCATGGCGCCGCTTTTGCACCCAAGAATGAGCTTTCTGGAAACTATGCCGACGTCACCACTCAAGAAGGCTTCCGCATTGCCCACGAGGTTTCCTCCTACAGCTTTACGGCCCTTGCGCAGGCTCTGCGTCCGCTGATGCAGGGGCGTCAGGGAGCTCTGCTCAGCCTCAGCTACTTGGGCGCCGAGCGGGCGATGGCCAACTACAACGTCATGGGATTGGCCAAGGCCAGCCTCGAGGCGGGAGTGCGTTACCTTGCCTATGCCTTGGGGCCGGAGGGGATCCGCGTCAATGCCATTTCGGCGGGGCCGATCCGTACCCTGGCGGCCAGCGGCATCAGCGAGTTTCGCAGCATTCTCGATCATTATGCCCAGCATGCGCCGCTGCGGCGCAATGTTACCCAAGAAGAGGTCGGCAATGTTGCCGCCTTCCTCTGCTCCGACCTCGCCTCCGGCATCACTGGTGAAATCACCTACGTCGACGCCGGATATAACACGGTCGGCTTTTAGCCGCGGCGCTTCTCGACCTCCGCCAGCATGGCGGTAAAGGCCTGCGAAAAAGCGTCGAGCCCCTCTTTTTGCAGCTGCGGGGCGATTTCACCATCGAGGTCGATGCCCAATTCCGCCAGCTGGGCGAGGGTCGCTTCCGCCTCTTTCATGCCCTCCTCCAGGCGATTGCCAAGTCGCCCATGCTCACGCAGCTTGCTCAGGGTTGCGTCGGGCAGGGTGTTGATCGTCTCTGGCCCCATCAGCGGCTCCACATAGAGCAAATCGGGATAAGCGGGATTCTTGGTGCTGGTACTGGCCCAAAGTAGGTACTGCGGGCGTCCGCCCTGGGCGCGCAAGGGCGCAAAACCGCTGCCGTGGAACTCGTCGCGGTAGATGGCATAGGCCTTCTTGGCCATGGCGACTGCTACCTTGCCGCGCAAAGCCAGCGCTTCGGCACTGCCGATCTGCTCCAATCGTTGGTCGACCAGGGTATCCACCCGCGACAGAAACAAACTGGCGACGGCCTTGACCTGCTCTGCCTTGCCGCCGGCAGCGATCCAGTCGGCAAGACCCTGTCGATACGCGGCAAAAACCGCGCGAACATGGTGCAGACCAAACATCAGCGTCACGTTGACCGAGATGCCACGCCCAATCAGTCGGCGCAGGGCGGCAATGCCCGCCGCCGTGGCGGGAACCTTGATCAGCAGATTATCACGCTGCACGATGCTGCGCAGACGCTCCGCCTCGGTCACGGTTGCGTCTTCGTCCATGGCTAGGCGGGGCGACTCCTCCCAACTCACCCAGCCGTCGTCACCGTTGGTAGCGCTATGGATGGGCTGCAAAAGGTCACAAGCCATTTGCAGGTCCTTCTGCACCATCTGCTCGTAGAGGCGCTCTGCCGACTCCGCTGGCAAAGCGAGATCCTCTTGATAGTACGGGCTTTCATGAATGGCTTTCTGGAAAATACTGGGGTTGGAGGTAACCCCAGAAATCCCGTCCGCTTCGATGTAGCGCGCCAGAATACCGTCGTGAATCAGGGTACGAGAGAGATTGTCGAGCCACAGACTTTGGCCCCAGTGGGACCGCACTTCGCGTAAATCGACCATGCGCTTTTCCTCGGCAAGTTTCCTGCTCTAGAGTCTAGTGCAGAATCGCGCCGGGCGGCGGATTCATGAGGCGGTATGGATACCGGCATGGGCACCCTCGAGGACCTCGGCACAGAGATCCTGCCAGTTTCCGCGGCGACCCAGGGCACGCAGCAGCATCGGCAAATTCAGTCCATAGACGACGGCGACCCAAGGATTGTCGTTATGCGCGGGCAAGGCGTTGGCGGGGCTGGCGCCGCGAATGTCGCAAAGAATCAGAAGCGGGCTCTGGGCATTGGCATTGGTAATGCGCTCCACCAGCCCTTGGCGGAGGGGCGCAAGATCGTCTCCTTCGGGAGCCAAGGCCTCGAGATCATCGGGAAGCGCACCGTAAATATGCGTACAGACCTCCAGAAAGGCCGCCCCCAAGCCGCGATGAGTGAGTAGTAGAAGGCGTGCCTGGCTCAAGAGAAACGTTCCCGTAAATCGAGTTCGCGGTGCTCCACCAAGACCTCCTGGCCATTCCCGGCCAAGGCCCGGGCCAGCACCTCGACCATGTACACGCTGCGATGCTTACCACCGGTGCAACCGAGAGAAACCGTGACATAGTTGCGGTGGTCTTCGGCAAAGGGCGGCAGCCATTGGCGCAAAAAGAGCTCCAGGCTCTGGCGCGCCGTCTGCACCAGCTCCTGCGCCGCGAGAAAGTCCTGCACCGCCGCATCCCGACCGGTAAGCAGGCGTAGTTCTGGTTCGTAGTGGGGGTTCGGCAGCGCGCGCAGG
>DDOU01000085.1 GCA_002341825.1 Candidatus Igneacidithiobacillus taiwanensis
AACCCCGAGGAGTAATGGATGGCGCGCCAAGAACCGGTCGCCGAGGAAGAAGCCGAGGTCTCTTCGCCGCCGGCACGCTGGCCGCGCTTTCGTCTCTGGGCCATCAGCCTTGCCGGTGGCATCGCTGCCGCCAGCGGCACCCTGTTATTGCCGCCGCCGATTTCTCTCGACGCCCCCTTTTGGGCACCCTATGCCCTAGATGTATTGCGCTTTCTTGTGCTCTGGTATCTTTCGCGGGTGCTTGTACGCAGTTTCTTTACCTTGGCGGAATGGCTCTTCGATACCCTGTTTCCGCCACCGACGATTTCCCGCAACGACGGATAAGTTACGTGCTTGAACCGCGTTGTCGGCCCACCCACCAGTCTCTGCCCATACCAAAAACCGTACATGCCGCGGCCAGCAGCAGCAAATCGGCTATCCAGCGCCAGCGGACCCAATTGCAGAGAGTTGCTAGATGCAGCAGGGTTTCCGCACCAACGCTCGGCCCATTGAGGGCTAACTGCGCCTTGGCATTGGTCTCGAAAACTACCCCAAGGTAGCGCAAGACCATGAGCAGCAAAGCCAGAGAAAAAAGACCCAGACCGGTATAAATCCAGCCCGAACGCCGGCGCCAACGCATACTTCAGATGCCGCGCCAGGCATGCAGTTGCTGCATGGCTGCCTGCAGCAACTGCTCCGCACGTTCCGCCGATGCCGCCTCGACATAGCAGCGCAATTCTGGGGCATTGCCCGAAGGACGCAGGTGCAGGATCTCATCCGCGGCGCTGCGCATACGCACACCATCGGTCAGATCGCGATCCTCGGCGGTGAAGCGCAAATCGACAAAATCCTGGTTGAACGCCGCCAGACCCGTCTCGGCATCGCAGTAGCGGGCCAGCAGCGCGCGACTCTTTTCGGCGGGGAAATCCTGCACCCGGTCGCTGACGGTAAATCGCTGCGGTAGCTCCTGCAGCAAACTGGCAAGGGGCTTTTTGCGGCGCGCTGCCGCAATCAATGCTGCCAGCATGGGCAAGATGGCGTCCCGGGTGGGCAACGGGTGCAGTTCCCTTCCCTCTTCTTGTAAGCGCGAGGCCAGAAGAAAACCGCCATTGGCCTCATAACCAACCACGCGCTCTGCGCCTTCAGCCAACAGTTCTTCCATGCCGGCAATGACATAGGGCGAGCCGATGCGCGTGCGCCGGGTACGCGCAAAGCGCCCACTGCGCTCGAGTCCGGTATTGCTGGAAATTGGCGTAACGACGGCATCGGCAGCCAGTAGGGCAGCACAAACCTGGCCGAGCTGATCGCCGCGCCACCACATCCCCTCGGCATCGGCAAGCATCGGCCGATCGGCATCGCCGTCGGTACTCAGCAAGGCATCGAGGCGATGTTGGGCTACCCAATCCTTGGCCAGGGCACGATCTTCGGGCCGCAGGGCCTCGGTATCCATGGGGACGAAGGCCTCGGAACGGCCCAGCACTACCACATCCGCCCCCAAGGCCCGCAGCAGTTCCGGGAGCAGGTCGCGGGCAACCCCCGAATGCTGGTACACGCCAACCCGCCACCCCTGCAGCGGCGTGCCAACAAAAAAATCGAGATAACGACGGCGATACTGTTCGAGACCGCTGGGGTCCGCCGACGGAAGCTGCGGCCGCTGATGGAGTTGTCCTGCAGCGGAGAATCGCTGCCCATCAAAGGGCGGCAGGGCAGCGAGAATACCGGCTTCGTCCGCCTTGCTGAGTTCGGCCTGCGGGCGATTGAATTTGATGCCATTGCGATCAAAGGGGATATGGCTGCCGGTCACCATCAGCGACGGCACGCGGGCGCGGAAACCCGCGTAGGCCAGGGCTGGCGACGGGATTCGCCCCAAGTAGCGCGGCGCCCCGCCCACATCGAGCACGCCCTGCCAAGCGGCCTCGAGGATCTCCGTCGTGCTCGGGCGCAAATCCCCAGCCAGCAGTACCTCCATACCCGGGGCAAACTCTCCGAGGCTCTGCAGATGACGCAAAAAAGCCGAAACATGGCCCACCACGACCACATCGGTGAGCTCGCGCACCAAGCCTCGCAACCCGCTCGTTCCAAATGCCGCCATCGTTTCCTCTCCTATGGTCTCAAATGATCATAGCACGGCGCACGCTCACGGCGAGCGCCACCCCGCCGCGACTTGTCGGCAGTCATGCTGCAACCTATACTTGTACAAGTTTCAGGACAGGAGTTTCGGCCATGCAAGTCGTGACGTATACCAAGGCGCGCAATCAACTCAAATCGTTGCTAGACCGCGTAGTAGAAGATGCCGACACCATCATCATCAGTCGTCGGGACGCGGAAGGGGACGCCGTCGTCATGTCTCTGGATACGTACAACAGCATCATCGAGACCCTGCACCTCACCAGCAATCCCGCCAATGCGGCTGCCCTGGCTCGGGCGATTGCCCAAGATCGGCAAGGCCTTGCCGAGACGCATACGCTCCTGCCGAGCGATTGATGCGCGCCGTTCTCTTCGTGCCCGATGCATGGTCCGATTATCTGTACTGGCACGAGCAAGACCGCAAGACACTGAAACGCATCAATCAGCTGCTTACAGCCAGTGCTTGCGATCCTTTTGTCGGCATCGGCAAACCCGAAGCCCTGCGCGGCGATCTTTCTGGATATTGGTCGCGCCGCATCGACGACACCCATCGCTTGGTCTACCGTGCCACCGAGTCCGAACTCATCGTCATTGCCTGCCGTTATCATTATTGAGGTCTTTCTTTCACCCTTGACAGCCGGTGCAGCGCATCCTACATTCCGCAACTCTGTTGCACGATTACGACGCCATGTCCGCACCCTCAGTAGTCACCGATCCCATCCTGCAGGTTTCCCAACTCGGGGTACGCCTGGGGGGGCGGATGGTGCTGCAAGACATATCCTTTTCCCTGCAGGCCGGTAGCGTTTCGGCACTGATCGGCGAGAATGGCGCTGGCAAGACCACCCTCCTGCGTAGCATCCTGGGCATG
>DDOU01000110.1:0-496 GCA_002341825.1 Candidatus Igneacidithiobacillus taiwanensis
TCCTTTGTTACCATTGTCAGCGGCTTGATCGCGGTGGAGCTCGCCACGGCTTTCACCTTCTACCGCATCGGCTGGCTGCGGCTGCGCTGAGCCCACCAAACCGAGCTGCCAGGGCACTGGCATTGGCAGGGCGAACCGTGGTATAAAGCGCCTCTTTCTGTTGGGGATAGTGGTCATGTCCAGAGTTTGCAAGGTAACGGGCAAAAAGCCCATGGCGGGGAACAACGTGTCCCACGCTAACAACAAGACGCGTCGGCGCTTTCTTCCCAATCTGCAATACAAGCGTTTTTGGGTGGCAAGCGAGAATCGTTGGGTGCGGCTGCGGGTGAGCACCCAGGCAATTCGCACCATCGACAAGAAGGGAATCGATGTCGTTCTGGCAGACCTGCGCGCTGCCGGCGAAAAGATCTGAGGACTGAACGATGCGTGACAAGATCAAGCTGGTTTCGACGGCAGGTACCGGGCACTTCTACACCACCACCAAAAACAAGAAGAA
>DDOU01000110.1:587-2338 GCA_002341825.1 Candidatus Igneacidithiobacillus taiwanensis
CTGCGGTAGAGTGCCAAAAAACGCCCGGAGTGGGCGTGTCCTGGAGACCTTGGATCATGGATGCGCGTGCCCGCCATTTACTGAAATCTCTCATCGAGCAGCATATCAACAGCGGCCAGCCGGTTGGCAGTCGCCAACTGGCTCGCGACGCAGGCCTTGCCATTAGTCCGGCCACGGTACGCAACGTCGTGGCCGATCTCGAAGACGCCGGTTATGTCATTTCCCCGCATACCTCTGCTGGGCGCATTCCAACACCCAGCGGCTATCGTTTCTTCGTCGACTCCCTGATCCACGTTGGGCCCCTCTCCGGGGCCTCGCGCCGCTTACTCTTGCAGCGTATCGGTGCGCACTTGCCCGATGCCGAAGAGGTTTTGCATGCGGCCACCGAGGCCCTCTCGCAAATGACCCGTATGGTTGGCTTCATCCGCGTTCCCAAGCGAGCCAACCAGACCTTGCGTCATGTGGATTTCATCGCCCTGCGTGAGCGCGAGGTCTTGGCGATCTTTGTGACCGACAAGGGCGAAGTCGAAAATCGCCTGATTCGCGTCGCGGAGCCCCTGAGNNGCCGCTGCCCTCACCCAGGCGGCCAATCGTTTCAACGCCAGCTACGGCGGCCGACCTTTGCAGGAAGTCATTGCTCTCCTCGAAGAAGATCTGCGGCAGTCGCGCGCTGAAATGGATGCCATCTTGCGCAATGCCATGGAGCTCGGCAAGGAGATGCTTGCCGCCGACCAGGAGCGCATGTTGGTCGAGGGAGAGCTACAACTCCTCAATCTCCCGGATCTTGCCGCCAGTGAGCGCCTGCGTGAGCTACTTTCGGTGGTGCGGCAAAAGCGCGAGTTGGTCATGCTCCTCGACCAGAGCTTGCTGAGTAGCGGCGTGCGCCTTTTCATTGGTGGCGAGTCCGGTTTGGCACCGCTCAGCGATTTCACTCTCATCTCCGCCCCCTACCAGATCGACGGCGAGTTGGTTGGCGTGATTGGTGTGCTCGGTCCCATGCGTATGCCTTATCAAGACATCATTCCTCTGGTGGATGGTACGGCACGGCTTCTCGGCCAAGCGCTTTCTCAGGGTGAGTGGCTTTCCTCTTGAAATTGGTTGTTCCTTGCCCCATCTACCGGTGGGACGAAGCTGGAGGAAGGTTCCTATGAGTGAAACAGAAGTAGACGCGCAGGCCCCCGAAGAATCCGCTGCAGGTGCCGAAACGAATCCCGAGGTGAACTGGCAGGACGAGGCGGAAAAGCTGCGCAACGACTATCTGCGCGCCCTGGCCGATCAGGACAACTTGCGCAAGCGTATGGAAAGGCAGATTGACGATGCACGCAACTATGCCGTCGAGCGCTTTGCCCGTGAGCTGCTACCCGTGATCGATAGCCTGGAGTTGGCATTGGCGACACCGTCTGAGGGCGACCAAGCCATGACGCAGTTACGTCAGGGCATCGAGAATACCTTGCACCTCTTTGTGGCGGCCTTGGCCAAGGCGGGGATCCGTCCCGTAGAGCTTGAAAACGATCGCTTTGATCCCAATCTGCATCAAGCGATTGCGATGGTGGAGGATCCCGGCGAAGCGAACCGCGTTCTCGCCGTGCACCAGAAAGGGTATTTGATTCATGATCGCCTCTTGCGGCCAAGCATGGTATCGGTATCGAAAGCCGCCAAGCCGCAGTGACGAACGCCAAAGGCTCATCGAATTCGGAATTGATTTAGGAGATTGCAAGAATGGCAAAAGTAATTGGTATCGATTTGGGGAC
>DDOU01000110.1:2489-3780 GCA_002341825.1 Candidatus Igneacidithiobacillus taiwanensis
TGATCGGTCGGAAGTTTGACGATCCGGAAGTACAAAAGGACATGAAACACGTCCCCTATAAAATCGTCAAATCCGACAACGGCGATGCTTGGGTCGAGGTGCGCGGCAAGAGTTATTCGCCACAGCAGATTTCTGCCTACATCCTGCAGAAAATGAAGAAGACGGCAGAAGATTATCTCGGTGAAACCGTCAGCCAGGCGGTCATTACCGTTCCCGCATACTTCAACGATGCCCAGCGTCAGGCGACCAAGGATGCCGGACGCATTGCCGGTCTCGAGGTGAAGCGCATCATCAACGAGCCCACGGCAGCAGCCCTGGCCTTTGGTGAAGACAAGAACCCCGGCGACAGCAAGGTTGCGGTCTACGATCTGGGTGGTGGCACCTTCGATATCTCCATCATCGAGATTGCGGAGATGGATGGTGAGCATCAGTTCGAAGTGCTCTCTACCAACGGCGACACCTTTCTCGGCGGTGGCGACTTCGACAATCGGATCATCAATTACTTGGCCGACTCCTTCAAGGCCGAGTCGGGGATCGATCTGCGCAATGACCGCTTGGCCATGCAGCGCCTCAAGGAAGCCGCGGAAAAGGCCAAGATCGAGCTGTCGTCCTCGGCGCAGACCGACGTCAATCTGCCCTTCATCACCGCCGACCAGTCGGGTCCCAAGCATCTCAACATGAAACTGACTCGGGCCAAGCTCGAATCCTTGGTGGAGGATCTGATCGACCGTAGTATGGCGCCTTGTAAGATAGCGATGAAGGATGCCGATCTTTCCTCCAGCCAGATCTCCGATGTGATTCTGGTGGGCGGTCAGACGCGCATGCCCAAGGTGCAGGAGAAGGTAAAGGAATTCTTCGGCAAAGAGCCGCGCAAAGACGTCAATCCCGACGAGGCCGTGGCCATCGGCGCGGCGGTGCAGGGAGCGGTGCTCTCCGGCGAGAAGAAAGACGTGCTGCTGATGGACGTCACGCCCTTGTCTTTGGGTATCGAGACCTTGGGCGGGGTGATGACCAAGCTGATCGAAAAGAACACGACCATCCCGACGCGCAAGTCACAGATCTTTTCTACCGCCGAAGACAACCAGTCGGCGGTGACGGTGCACGTGTTGCAGGGCGAGCGGGAGCTGGCGCGGGATAACAAGTCGCTGGCGCGTTTCGATCTAACCGATATCCGTCCGGCACCGCGCGGCATGCCGCAAATCGAAGTTACCTTCGACATCGATGCCAACGGTATCCTGCACGTATCTGCCAAGGATAAGGAGACCAACAAGGAGCAGTCGATCAAGATCAC
>DDOU01000110.1:3858-4828 GCA_002341825.1 Candidatus Igneacidithiobacillus taiwanensis
CGCAATGAGGCCGACGGCAGCGTGCATGGGGCGCGCAAGGCCCTGAGCGAGCATGCCAGTGCCCCAGCCGACGTCAAAGCCAAGGTCGAGAGTGCCATCGCTGCCGTCGAGGCAGCAGCCAAGGGCGAGGACACCGAGGCCATCAAGGGCGCGGTAGCGACCCTGATGGCGGCCATGTCCGAATTGGTCCAGCATGCCGGACCCGGTGAACAGGCTGGGCCTGCCGAAGCCAGCAGTGCTAAACAGGCGGGCGCCGATGATGTGGTCGAGGCCGAATTCGAGGAAGTCGACAAGAAGTGACGTCTTGATCCGCCGCAGAGGGCAGGGGAATATCCCTGCCCTCGCCTGTTTTTGGGAAAAATAGTATGAGCAAACGGGATTATTACGAAATACTCGAGGTCTCGCGTTCGGTAGACGATGGGGAGCTCAAAAAATCCTACCGACGACTGGCGATGCGTTACCATCCGGACCGCAACCCGGGTGACAGCAGCGCCGAAGAGCGCTTCAAGGAAATCAACGAAGCCTACGAGGTTCTCTCTGATCCGCAAAAACGGCGTGCTTACGATCAATTTGGTCATGCCGGCGTACAGGGCGGCGCAGGTGGGGGGAGCGGCTTTGGTGGCTTTGGCGGCGCTGGCTTTAGTGACATTTTTGGTGACATTTTTGAACAGTTCACCCGCGGCGGTTTTGGTTTTCAGCAGGATCCGGGTCGCGGTAGCGATCTGCGCTATCGTCTCGATTTGAGCCTGGAAGAGGCGGCTACCGGTAAGACCGTCGAGCTCGAAATCCCCAGCACGGTGCTCTGCGAGGCGTGTAAGGGCAGCGGTGCTGAGCCTGGCAGCGCGGTGGAAGAATGCCGCACTTGTAATGGGCACGGTCAGGTACGCATGGCCCAAGGCTTTTTCTCGGTAACTCGCCCCTGCCCCAGCTGTGGTGGTTCCGGCAAGGTCATCAAAACCCCCTGCAGGGT
>DDOU01000110.1:4871-5393 GCA_002341825.1 Candidatus Igneacidithiobacillus taiwanensis
GGTGTCGACACCGGCGATCGCATTCGCCTGAGCGGCGAGGGAGAAGCAGGCGAACGCGGCGGTTCCCCCGGTGATCTCTACGTCGAGATCCAGGTGCGTGCCCACAGTCTTTTTGAGCGCGACGGCGACGACCTGCATTGCTCGGTTCCCGTCAGCTTTACCACCATGGCCTTGGGCGGTGAGCTCGAGGTGCCCACCCTCAGTGGTCGTGCCAAAATTCAGATTCCTGCCGGCACCCAGTCGGGCACGGTTTTTCGGTTGCGCGGCAAGGGTATTCAGGGGGTCCGCAGCCGTATGGCAGGGGATCTCCACTGTCGTCTGCAGGTAGAAGTGCCGGTCAAGCTCAGCGAGCGGCAGAAAGAACTGTTGCAGGAATTTGCCGCCGAGGCAGGGGGGGCAGCGCAGCATCCCCAGCAAGAAAGTTGGTGGGCCAAAGCCAAGGACTTCTTCGAGCGGATGGGGATTTGAGATGACGATTCGCGTTGCCGTGACGGCTGCGGCGGGAAAGATGGGTAAGGCTAT
>DDOU01000142.1 GCA_002341825.1 Candidatus Igneacidithiobacillus taiwanensis
TTCGGCGAGTTTTTCAACAGAATTCAGCGATAGCAGTCGTTCGCGCAAAATCATCTAAATAGGTACAACGCATAGCTATTAAATGTGTTTCAGGTTTATTGTAAAGAATCTTGCCCGTTTTTCTTTTGAGAAGGAAAATAGAGTCGATAGCCAACACCGTGAACCGATTGTATCCAGTCTTCAACACCATACTGTTCCAATTTTTTTCTCAATCTACACACGTAAACTGACAAAAAATTTGGGCACATTTCTCGTTCGGGAAAGATATCTCGATAAATTTCTTCAGATGGTATCACCTGCTCCCTATTTTCATACAGCATCAGAAAGATACGATACAGCTCTGCAGACATCTTTACGTGTTGACCATGAACAAAGATAAGACGTCCACTTTTATCAACGTGAATGATATCAGAATACTGAGCGTCGCATTTTTCCATGAGCATCTCATTCATCACCTGACTCTAAAAAGGGCACGGTAACCACCGTGCCCATCTAATTTTTGACTATCCTGGTTTAAACACTTGCCGTTGGGAGGACTACCGCGTCGGAAGACAGCGCATGATGCTCCCCGCCGATCTCTTCCAGTGTTTTTCCGCTTGGCTCGGGCAGAGTCAGCTTCGTAAGAATTACACCTAGTACCGACACGCCGGCAGAGAAGAGCATTGCTCCCTTGACTCCTCCAGCAGCACTAATGTATGGAAAAACAAAGGTACCAACAAAGGCCCCGAATTTGCCTATGCCTGCAGCCATACCATGTCCCGTGGTCCGAATACTCGTGGGGAATACCTCAGCAGGCATCACGAAGGTCGTGCAATTCGGCCCAAACTCGATGAAGAAAAAGCTGACACCATAGAGCAACAAAAAGGGCACGACTTCATCGGTAATCCCAGGAACCAAGGCGATTGCCGCAAATGCTGCCGCCATAACCCCGAAGCCAATCATTTGGAGACGCTTGTGGCCCACCGCATCCATGAAGAAGATGGAAGCCAGATAGCCGGGGATAGCGAAGATCGCAAAGATCATCAGTGCCCATGCGCTACCAGTGATGTTCGAGGAATTTGGTGCTACCAGTTTCAGGATCTCTGGGGTGGAAATCGCATTACCGTAAAAGGCGTAGTCATTGAGGAACCAAGCACCACCGGTGCCCAGGATGAGGATCAGATACTTGGGATTACTAAGCATTTGACCCAGACTGATACGGGAGGGCTTGAATTTTTTTTCGACCTTGGAAGTTACCTGTCCAGAGGAATAGGTCGCCATATCTTTGGCTGCCTCGTCAATATCACCGCGCACCAGCGCTTTGTACCGTGGGGACTCGGGCATCGTGCGGCGAAGATACAACACAGCCAAGGGGGGAAGCGCGCCTATGCCAAGCATAATCCGCCAAATGGAATCCGGCGGCAGGCCAGACGCTTCCAAAGTCAGGGCAACGACGGGACCAAAGGCAAGCCCCAGCCCTTGCATACCGAAAACTAGAGATGTTAGTGCACCACGCTTCTTGGCGTTGGCATACTCCGCCATTAGAACGGCACTCATCGGGTAATCACCCCCAATGCCGATACCTAAAATGACGCGGAAAACTAGTAGCCAGAGGAAGCTCGGCGCAAAAGCGCAGGCAAGGCCGCCGATGACCATGAGGAGCGCTTCCATGCCATAAATTCGCTTACGACCTACTACGTCGGCCAATCGACCAAAAATGAAGGCGCCGAGGAATGCCGCCACTAAGGAGATACTGCCCAAGAAGGCAATCTGAGTATCACCGAGGTGCCACTCGGGCTTGATGTACACCAATGCCGACCCGATGATGAACAAGTCGTAGGCGTCGGTGAAGAAGCCCATGCCCGCCGTGAAGGCAGCACGGAGGTGAAAAAAACTGATGGGCGCGTCGTTTAGCGAGTCTATGACGCCGAGTTTTGGTGGGTTGCTTGCGTTGCTTTCCATAGGATCAATCTCCTCTTCGTTAGGTACTACCAGCTACAAGTCTACAAATTGAATGTGACAGTATGATGAATCTTTTATGACAGTTTGATGACAGTGAGGGGGTGATTATCTGCAGCGAGCATAAAAATGGGTTTGTTCATCGTGCAGACCCTTCCCTGGGGTGCCGCAGTCAGCGTTCGCACTGCTACTCATAAGGCGTTCGTCCTTGCGGATGACGCGTGATTCGCGCCACCACAATTCACACCATGATTCTATGTCAATGGAATTGTAATATAAGAGCCTGCTGAAAAAGTCCGTGGTATAATGGGAAAAGCGGTGCGGTGGAGGTTGGAAAGATGCGTGGAGCCAAGGTAGAGACACAAGGGCTGTTCAGCTACCTTTCCCCGGAGCAGCGGGTGCCGCAAGACCACCCACTGCGGGCGATTCGGGCCATTGTGGATCGCGCTCTGGCGGAGATGGACAGTCACTTCGGCGTCGTATTCGCCACTTACGGTCGTCCCTCGATCCCGCCGGAGTTTCTCCTGCGCGCCTTGCTGCTACAGGTGTTTTACAGCATTCGCTCGGAGCGGCAGTTGGTCGAGCAGCTCAATTACAACCTGCTATTCCGCTGGTTTGTGGGCTTGGGCATGGTCGATGCGGTCTGGGTGCCCACGGTCTTTAGCAAAAATCGGGATCGACTGCTGGATCAAGGGAGCGTGCGAGAATTCCTCCACTTCGCGTTGGAACCCACCCGCCGTCAGGATCTGCGTTCCGATGCCACCGTCCAACTCGTGGACGATCTGGGCGGAACCCAGCACATCACCCTTGGTGCCGACAAGGGCTACGACCGCCACGCCGGCTACGCGATGAGCATCCACGTCCGTCGGCGCATCGAGTCGATCTTCGGCTGGATGAAGACGGTGGGCGGCATGCGCAAAACCCGCTTCCGGGGTTTAGACCGGGTGGGTATGCACTTCTCCTCGGCGGCCACCGCGTACAACCTGGTACGCGTGGCGCGACTCGGAGTGATCTGATGGGTTTCGCGCGCCTGGAATTCGCGAAATTGGCGAGAATGCCATAAAAATGACAAAAATGGCTCAAATATGGCCCATTATTGGGGGTTTTCCTCTCGGATTCGTCAATCCGAAAAGATTTTTCACGACTTTTTCAGCGACCCCGTAGGGGCGAGTTCCAACAAGTATACTCAACGCCCCCAAGCAGCGGCGTCGAGCCACACATCCGCCCCAGCGCCAAGGCGGGTGGCGGGGAGATCTTCGCCAGCGCGCCAGCGCGTAATAGCCGGTGCTTTGCTTGCACCCGTGACCGCAAAAAACAAGGCTCGGGTTTGCTGCAGTCTTGCCGCACTTAAGCTAACCCTATCCGCAGGTGGCTTGGGGCTGTTGTGGACTGGCAGGACGGCGGGCGCATCGGTGGCAAAGCCCACCTCCTGACCGGGAAAGAGGCTGGCACAGTGGCCGTCCTCACCCATGCCGAGCAATACCAGATCAAAGCGATGCCGCGGCAGAACGACGGCATAGGCCGCGGCGGCGGCTTCTGCACCCAGTTCTGCGGCAATGACGTGATGCTGCCCAAGTGGAATGGGCACATCCCCCAGCGCCGTGTTATTCACCAACGCGGAGTTACGCTCGGCATCGCCGGGAGGCAAACAGCGCTCGTCACCATAATATAGGTGCCAGTGCTGCCACTGCCCGCCATATCGCGGTAACCGATCATAGACAGCCCGGGGGGTATGCCCGCCAGCCAAGACCCAGTGGAAGGCCCCCCGTGCCGCGATGGCCTCTGCAGCCAGACGCGCAATCGCCGCTGCCAGCCGTTCTGCCAAGCGTTCTGCGTCGGGATACAGGTGCCATACGGGCGGGTTCATCCCACCGACGTCCCCAGTAGATGGCCGATCAATGTCGTGGCGAGCAGCGAGAGAGCACCCCATACGAGCACCCGCGCCGTGCCGCGCCCAATCGATGCCCCACCCGCCCAGGCCGCCAACGCGCCCAAACTAGCCAATAGCACCAGGGTCAAGACGTACAGAGTAGGCAGCAAGATTGCCGAGGGGGCGATTAGGACGGCGAGGATCGGAAATATCGCACCGACGGAGAAGGAGAGGCCGGAAGCTGCGGCGGCCTGCAAAGGGCGGGCTTGGGCGACTTCGGTCAGGCCGAGCTCGTCGCGGGCATGAGCGCCGAGGGCGTCGTGCGCCATGAGCTGGGCGGCCACCTGCCGCGCGAGGGCCTCGTCGAGCCCGCGACCACAGTAGATACGGGTGAGTTCGAGGAGTTCTAGTTCTGGATTTTTATGGATTTCCCGCGCCTCGATGGCCAAATCAGCGGCCTGGGTATCGGCTTGGGAACTGACGGAGACGAACTCCCCGGCGGCCATGGAAAAGGCGCCAGCCACCCAGGCCGCTACCCCGGCAAGGAGCAGGGCATGGGTATTCGCCTGTCCGGCCGCTACCCCGGTTAGGAGGGCGGCGGTGGAGAGTAGACCATCATTGGCGCCGAGTACGCTCGCGCGGAGCCAGCCAATTTGGGTGTGGTGATGATGCTCGTGGTGATGCACTGGCTGTACCGCGGCATTGCTACTCATGAACGTTCCCCTCCCTGCTCCCTAGTGTAGCCATGATAATGAGCAGCGGCCCTTGGGTCCATGCGGGGGCGGTGGTAGCCTAGAGTAAGCGATTATCCGAAGGAGTGGGCGCATGGCCGGATTGGCAGATTTTGTCGGTAATACTCCTCTCTGCGCCCTGCGGCGCCTGAGTCCCAAGCCGCAGGTGCAGATCTTTGGCAAACTCGAGGGCAACAACCCCGCCGGATCGGTAAAGGACCGTCCGGCCCTGAATATGATCCGTCGCGCCCTGGAGCGCGGTCAGATCCGCCCCGGCCAGCGCCTCGTCGAGGCCACCAGTGGCAACACCGGCATTGCACTGGCCATGGCCGCCTCGGTGGAAGGTCTGAAAATCACCTTGGTTATGCCCGAAAACATGAGTATGGAGCGGCGCCAGGTGATGCGCGCTTTTGGTGCCGAGATCGAACTCACTCCGGCCGAAGCGAGCATGGAAGGCGCCATCGATCGTGCTCGTGCCCTTGTCGCGGCGGGCGAAGCCATTATGCTCGATCAATTCTCCAACCCAGATAACCCGGAAGCGCATACCCGCAGCACCGGGCCAGAAATCTGGCGCGATAGCCGCGGCAAGGTCACCCACTTCATCTCGGCCATGGGCACCACCGGCACGATCATGGGCACTGGTCGCTATCTACGCCAGGTCAAGCCCGACATTCAGATCATTGGCGTGCAGCCCGCCGCTGGCGCCAAGATCCCCGGTATTCGACGCTGGCCGGTGGAATATCTGCCCAAGATTTACCAGCCGGAGATGGTGGATCGGATTTTTGACGTCAGCACCGAAGAGGCAGAAGAGATGACCCGGCGCTTGGCCCGCGAGGAGGGAATCCTGGCGGGTATCTCCTCCGGTGGCGCCGTAGCTGCCGCAGTCCGACTGGCAGCCGAGCTCGAGCAGGGCTACTTGGTTGCCATCATTTGTGATCGCGGCGACCGCTACCTCTCCACCGGGGTCTTCCCGGCCTAGGCATGCTTGCCCCAACCACGGTCCTGGAAATCAGCGCCGCCAGCATCCAGGGACCACAACTGCAACTGCAAAATCTGCGCATCCGCGCCCAAGGCCGCAGTCCGCAACAACTGCACTGGCAACTGCGCGGCGGCAAGTTGCAGGGGGCGGGAGCGCTGCACTGGCAAGCGGCCTCCGCGCAGGGGCAAACTGCCGACCAGCATGGACATTGGCAGCTGC
>DDOU01000096.1:0-1577 GCA_002341825.1 Candidatus Igneacidithiobacillus taiwanensis
CAACACACCATAGGCCGCAAAGAGTGTCGCGAAGAGCATCCCGTCGCTGAGCAGGTAGAGAAAATACCCAAAGGTCCGGGTAGAGATCACATCATGGCCATGATAGTGGGTATCCCACAGAGTGGCCGTTTTTGGATCCGGTGAATTATGTGCACTCATTACCAAAATTCCTCTTGTAGAGGGGCGTGAATTAGTTCACGCCCACAATCCTCAGTGCTGATCGCCAGTGCTGGGCGGCGTCCCCAAAGGTGCAACGCGTTGACCATCAAAGGCCATCGCCCCACCCGGCACCGCATGCCCACCGTGCTGCGGCAGATGATCCACCTCTATCTGCTGCTGGCGACGCATTGCCTCGCGCTCCATTTTCTCGAGCTCCGCGGCGGTGATGATGTAGCCGGGGTCACCACGCCAGGAGCGGACGATCATGAGTACGATGATCGCTACCAAGCTGATCAAACAAAGCCACCAGATACGCCAGGTCAGGGCAAACCCGAGAACGAAGGTCAGTGCACCAATGTAGAGCGCCACGCCGGTGTTGTTCGGCATGTGAATGTCGACATAGTGGGCCGGCTGCGTCTCATTGATGCCATTCTGACGCCGCCAAGCCAGCTCATCGCGGGCATTGACATGGGGGGTAACGGCAAAGTTGTAGAAAGGTACCGGCGAGTGAGTGAGCCACTCGAGGGAACGCGAGGTACCCCAGGCATCCTGACCAACACGATTCTTCACCCGGTCGCGAACACTCACGTACAGGAGAACGAAGAAGGCCGCAACCGAGAGGCAGTACACGCCAATACCAATTTCCTCGGTCACCAGATACGGATGCCAAGCGGTATTGAAAACGTAGTCCAAACGCCGGGTTTGCCCCATGAAGCCGAGCATGTACATCGGGATGAAGACCAGCGCCGTGCCACCGCTGAAGAGCCAGAACATGGTCTTGGCCCAGAATTCGTCGAGCTTGAAGCCAAAGACCTTCGGGAACCAGAAGATCACCGAGGCAAAGATGGCGTAGACGATCACCAGCAACATGGAATGGAAGTGCGCGATTACGAAGACGCTGTTGTGCACCATGTAGTTGATGGCGGGAATCGCCAGCATCATGCCGGTGAGACCACCAATGAGGAGCAGGAAGAGCGCCCCGATTGCCCACAACATGGCTGCGGTGTAGGTGATGCGGCCGCGGTACATGGTAAAGGCCCAGTTGAAGACCTTCACACCGGTAGGAATACCCACCAACATCGTCGCGATACTAAAGAAGCTGTTGACGTCGGGTCCGGCACCCATGGTAAAGAAATGATGCAACCAGACCAGCCAGGAAACACCGGCAATGGCAAAACTTGCCGCCACCATGGTGATGTAGCCGAATAGCGGCTTTTCCGAGAAGGTGGGGAAGATTTCAGACATCATGCCAAAGGCAGGCAGAATGACGAAGTACACCTCTGGATGGCCCCAGATCCAGAACAGATTGGTATACAGCATGAGATTGCCGCCGTAACCCGCGGTAAAGAAGTGCGAACCAAAATAGCGGTCGCAGGCCACCAGCGCCAAGGCAATCTGCAATGCCGGGAAGGAGGTCA
>DDOU01000096.1:1646-8950 GCA_002341825.1 Candidatus Igneacidithiobacillus taiwanensis
TTGACGATGGTCGCAATCAGGTTGATACCGCCGAGGGTGGTACCCAATGCCGTGAGTTCGAGGGTCCAGATCCAGTAGTCCACACCCACGCCAGGGCTATACTGCAACTCGAAGATCGGGGCGTAACCAAACCAACCGTTGTGAGCAAAATCACCCACAAACAAGGACGCCATGATCAGTCCAACGGCAGCCGCCGTGATCCACAAACCCAGGGCGTTGAGGTAGGGATAGGCCATATCGCGGGCGCCCACCTGAATCGGCACGATGATGTTCATGAAGCCGACGAGCAAGGGAGTTGCCGCCAGCAAAATCATGATCAAACCATGGGCACTGTACACTTGGCCGAAATGGAAAGGCGTCAAGTACCCATGTACGGCGCCGAAAACACCAGAGGATTGCGGCCCATTGGCCCAGACCTGCTGCGTGCGGATCATCAAGCCGTCGACAAAACCACGAAAGAGCATGACCAAACCCAGGATGATATACATCACCCCGAGCTTCTTATGGTCGACAGTGGTCAGCCACTCTTTCCAAAGATAACCCCACTTGTGGTAGTAGGTGATCAAACCAATGATCAGAATGGCTCCGATCATTACCACCACGAAGAGTGGCGCGAGAATCGGGTTGGTATAAGGGATCTGGTCTAAGGCCAGTCTCCCTAGCAAGGGGTTCCACCCCCCAGGCACTTGAACGAGCATTTGCGTCACCTCTCCTTTTATCCTAGTCGCGATGCTCTGCGGCTTGCTTTTGCAAATAAGCCACCATGTTTTCGGTCATTGCCGGCGGCAAGGGCCAAGTCTTACCGTCCATCACTTCCATGATGAGGTGGTTGAAAATCCCATCCTCCACATGGGAGAAATACACCACACGGTGATTCACGTTGATGTATGGTTCCGCGAAACGATTGAAGCTTGCGTAATCCATCGTCTTTGGTGATGCCTGGACTTTTGCCACCCAATTCTGGAAATCCGACTGGGTGACCATTTTGGTTTTGAAGGTCATCCACGAAGTACCGGCGCCAGCGTAGTCGGAGGCGATGCCTTGATACTCACCCACGTGATCGCTCTCGAGCGCATTCTTGGTACGCATGCCCGGCATCACATCGATCATGCCAACCAATTGCGGGATGAAGAACCCAGAAGTAACCGCGGTAGAAGTCAAGCGGAAAAATACTGGGGTATGTATCGGCAGGACCAACTCGTTGGCTACCGCCATATGATACTGGGGATAAATGAATAACCACTGCCAATCGGTGGCGATCACGTCGACATTGACCGGGTCACCNNTTGGGCGCCATGTGCTTGGTGATGACCGTAGGATTGTAGGGATTGACCTCAAAAGTGCCTTTGTAGGCGAAGTAAGAGAGAAACCCCACGGCGATAATCGGGATACCCCAGACCACCACTTCCAAGACGTTGGAATGCGACCACTGGGCATCGTACTTACCGCGGTTCTTTCCCTTCGAATATTTCCACATGAACCAGATCACCAACAACGTGGTGATACCGACGATAGCGCCCATGATCACCACGTCGATGATCAGGTACCGCAGATTGGTTTCGGCCATGATGCCATGAGGATCGAAGATCCAGAAAATACTGGCATTAGCGACACTGGCCCATAAGCCTGCCAGCGCAGCCCCTCCCCATGCTACCAGTCGTTTTGCTTGTTGTTTGAACATACTTACCTTTCTCCCTGACGGATTCCAAGTTCCGCATCTCTACCGATATCACCAATCCCAGTGACTAGCGAAAAGCTTGGGCGAAGCACTCCCTTTTCTACCCCGACCAATGCCATTTATGTCGCTAGCCAATCGAACCGGTGAAGCAAAAATGACACCCACTACCTCAGGCAAATATTCATACAAAGTTATATTTTTACCAAAGTCTACGATTCGGCGACTAAGGTATGCCAGCAAAAACCCAGACGCAATAGTTAAGGACTTCAAATATTTTTGGGTAGAACGAGGATCGATTAGGAAACTGAATTCAGAAAAATTACCATATAAACATATTACTTTTTTCTTATAGATAGATTTGTGACTATTCAGCTCTTTAGAAAAAAAGCGAAACATTGTCCTTACAACATTGTATAGATTATGCTCGAAATAGTGATCGCAAAAGATGGGGAATTTCTCAAACATCATTTTAACAGGCCAATAAAAATATAACTTTATTTTTTTATTGAACATCAAACCTGCTATACTCGTACCTATGTTACCGAGCCAACCCTTCGTCGCCTTCCTCCTCTCGAGCGCCAAGAGCTTGCCTCTGGCAGACGGGAGCAGCATCGCCACCGGCGTCTGGGCAGAGGAACTCCTCGTGCCTTGGCAAGCGCTACGTGCGGCGGGATGGCCCTTGCTCTTCGTGACTCCGGATGGTGAGACAGCGCAGATCGATCCGCAGAGTCTGGATCTCGCAAACCTGGGAAACGATCGCGACAAGCAGCATTTTTTGCACCAGGAAACGGCCAAACTTCCCCTCGACCACCGCCTCTCCATCGCTGCGCTCGCGCCACTGCGACCTGCCCTGCGCGGCATTTTCATTCCCGGTGGCAACGGCCCCTTGGTAGACTTCCCGGAATCCAGCGCGGTTGGCGACCTACTCTCCTTCTGTCGACAAAAAAATCTCCCCGTTGCCACCCTTTGTCATGGGGCTGCCGCCCTCCTCGCCCGCCCGGCCGGCGAACAGGATCGCCCTTTTGCTGGCTTTGCGGTAAGCTGCTTTCAAAAGCGTGAAGAAGAGCAGACGACTCTTGCCGGCCGCTGGCCCTATCATCTAGAGGAAGGCCTGCGTGCTGTAGGTTTTACCGTAGTTGGCGGCGAGCCTTGGCAGGAATGGATCACGGAGGATCGCCAGCTGTATAGCGGTCAAAATCCCGCTTCCGCCCTTCCCTTGGCAAGAGTGTTCTTGCGGCGCTTGGAGGAAAATCGTCGATATAGAGGAAGTAAACATGGATATTGATGCACAAAAGAAAATGGCAGCCGAGGCGGCCTTGGACTACATAAAGCCGGGGATGATCGTTGGCGTCGGCACGGGCTCGACCAGCAATCATTTTATCGATGCCCTAGGGCGCGCCAAGATCGCGGTAGATGGCTATGTGCCTTCGAGTCTTGGCACCGCGGAACGGCTCAAGTCTTTGGGTTTGCGCGTACTCGACCTGAACGATACCGGCGACATCCCGGTGTACGTCGACGGTGCCGACGAAATCGACCCACATTTTCGCCTGATCAAGGGCGGCGGCGGTGCCCTCACCCGCGAAAAGATCGTCGCCTCGGCGGCTCAGCGCTTCATCTGCATCGCCGACCAATCCAAGGATCACCGTGCCTTAGGCAGCTTTCCTCTGCCGGTAGAGGTCATCCCTTTTGCGCGCAGCTTCGTGGCACGGCAGCTCGTCAAGTTGGGGGGCAACCCGAGCCTGCGCAGCGGCTTCACCAGCGATAACGGCAATGTGATTCTCGACGTGGTCGGCCTCGATCTTCGCGATCCGGCCGCCATGGAGAGCAAAATCAATAGCATTCCCGGGGTGCTGGACAATGGCATATTCGCCCTGCGCCATGCCGATGTAGTCCTCCTCGGCGGTCCGGATGGGGTGATTCGCCGCAGCGCCGCGCCGCAATAGGCTCCCCATGGAAGGCGAAGTCGACCATCGTTCCACGCGCAGGGACTTCGTGCGCGGCTCCCTGCGCCGGGCGGATCTCCATCCGGACCCTTGGGAGCAAATGCGGCGCTGGCTGCAAGATGCAGCGGCCACGGATAATTTCGATCCCACCGCGATGGCTCTGGCAACGGCGAACGCCAGCGGTGAGCCCAGCGTGCGCTTCGTGCTGCTCAAGCACTTCGATGTCCGGGGCATCTGCTGGTACACCGATAGCCGCAGTCAAAAGGGGCGGGAACTACAAAGCAATCCCCACGCCGCGGCGGTCTTTTACTGGCCGGAACTCGATCGGCAGTTGCGCCTGCAGGGGCAAGTCGAGACCCTTCCCGAAGCCGATGCCGAGGCGTACTTTCGCCAACGTCCGCTGGGTAGTCGTCTNNGCTGCGGCTGCCTCGGAACAAAGCCGATCGATTGCCGACCGCGCAGCCCTCGAGGCGCGCGTAGCGGAATTGGCGGCGGAATACCCCAACGGCGAAGTACCGCGTAATCCGGCTTGGCTCGGCTACCGCCTCGCACCCTCGCGTTTTGAGTTTTGGCAGGGGCGGAGCAACCGCTTGCACGATCGCTTCGTGTACGTGGCAGACGGGACCGATTGGCGCATCGAGCGCCTCATGCCCTAGGGGCTTCCATTCAGAAGCGCTCGACCCGCGCCTCGTAGTCGGCCACGATCAAACGGTAGAGGTCATCCCCCAGTTGCACGTGGGCATTCTTTGCTGCACCAATCTGGATGCTGTTGCCACCCGTCGAGCTCAACCCCAAGGGTTGAAAGAGATCTTGCTCGACCAAGTCGAGCAACAACTCCCGCAGATGCACCTCGGCGACGCTGCCGGTATTATCCACCACGCGGCAGGGCTTGCCGCGCTTGGTCTGGCCCGTAACGATGCGGGCGTGGGGACTGATCGGGGGCAATCCTGATTCTTCTTCAACCATGTCGTGCTTCCTCGCGAAATAACCAAGGCATCTGTTGCCGACGCTGTTGTTCATAGGCGCGAATCGCCGCCGCATGACCAAGCGTCAATTCGATATCGTCGAGCCCATGCAGGAGTTTGTGCTTGGCACCAGGCGCAATACTGAAGGCGTAGCGCCGGCCACTGTCGAGGCGCAACTCCTCGGCGGCGAGGTCGATGTGGACCTGCACCGGCTCTGTTTGGGTTGCGGCAAAGAGGGAATCGATCTGCTCCTGCGGAAGACTGATGAGCAGAATCCCGTTCTGCACGCAATTATTGGCAAAGATATCGGCAAAGCTGGGCGCGATAATGGCGCGGATGCCATAATCCGCCAAGGCCCAGGGAGCATGCTCGCGGCTCGATCCGCAGCCAAAATTTTGCCGTGTCAGGAGCACTTGGGCGCCGCGATAGCGCGGATCGTTGAGGACGAAATCAGGGTTTTCTTCGCCCAAGTTACCGTTGCGATAGCGCCAGTCGAAAAAGAGGAATTTTCCCAAGCCCTGGCGCTCGATGGTCTTTAAAAACTGCTTGGGGATGATGGCATCGGTGTCGACATTGGCCCGGTCGAGGGGGATCAATACCGAATCGACGGTGGTAAAGGCTTGCATTTCAGGATTTCTCCATACGCTTGAGAACGACATACTCGACGGCAGCGAGTTGATTGGAAGCGGCGCGACTAGCGGCAATGGCCCCCAACTCCGTCAACCCGCAGCTGAAGAGCAGAAGGAGGATTCGCAGCAAGAGCATTTTCATGCGGAGAGTTGCCGCACGTCCACGAAATGCCCGGCGATGGCGGCAGCAGCGGCCATGGCGGGACTGACGAGGTGGGTACGCCCGCCCGCTCCTTGGCGGCCCTCGAAATTGCGGTTCGAGGTGGCCGCACAACGCTCTCCGGGCTCCAAGCGATCGGCATTCATGGCCAAGCACATGGAGCAACCGGGTTCGCGCCACTCAAAGCCCGCCGCGCGAAAGATTTCATCGAGCCCTTCGGCTTCGGCCTGCGCCTTCACCAAACCGGAGCCCGGCACCACCAGCACGGCACGTACCGAATCGGCCTTGCGTTTGCCACGGACCACTTCTGCCGCTGCACGTAAATCCTCTATCCGACCATTGGTGCAGGATCCAATGAAAACCTTGTCGACCTGCAACTCACTTATCGGCGTGCCGGGCCGCAGATCCATGTAGCGCAGAGCGCGTTGCCAAGCCTCACGACGCACGGGATCGGGGGCCGTTGCTGGATCCGGAATGCACGCGTCGATGGGTAAGACCATCTCCGGACTGGTGCCCCAACTCACCTGTGGCGATAGGGCGCTGGCATCGATCCGCACTTCGCGGTCGAAATGCGCGTCGGGATCGCTGTGCAGGCCCTGCCAGAAGGCCACGGCGCGCTCCCAAAGCGCTCCCTGCGGGGCATAGGGGCGCCCTTGCAGGTAGGCAAAGGTCAGCGCGTCGGGGGCAACCATGCCGGAGCGAGCACCGGCTTCGATGGCCATATTGCAGAGTGTCATCCGCCCTTCGATGCTAAGGGCCTCGATGGCCGGGCCAGCAAACTCGATCGCGTGCCCGGTGCCTCCGGCGGTACCGATCTCGCCAATGATGGCGAGGACCAAGTCTTTGGCGCTCACCCCACGGGGCAAACTACCCTCCACCCAGACCCGCATGTTCTTGGACTTGCGCGTCCACAAGCACTGTGTAGCCAGCACATGTTCGACTTCCGTAGTACCGATACCAAAAGCCAGCGCCCCGAGGGCACCATGGGTGGCGGTATGGGAATCGCCGCAAACCACGGTCATTCCCGGCAGGGTGAGCCCCTGCTCCGGCGCAATAACATGGACGATGCCCTGCCGCTGGTCGAGCATGCCAAATTCTTCCACACCAAACTCGGCACAATTGCGGTCCAAGGTCTCCACTTGCAGGCGAGAGGTCTCGTCGGTAATGCCCGCCGCCCGGTCGGTGGTGGGAACATTATGGTCGGCCGTGGCAATGTTGGCGTCGATGCGCCATAGGCGCCGCCCCGCCGCACGCAGTCCAGAAAAGGCTTGGGGACTGGTCACTTCGTGCAAGAGCTGCCGATCGATGTAGAGCAAGGTCCGGCCATCCGCCTCGCGCAGCACTTCATGCTGCTCCCAAAGTTTGTCGTAGAGGGTTTTTCCTGCCATTTCCGTCGTATCCGTGCCAAGCATAAACTGCGGTCTTCGCCATGGTACCCCGATTTTGCGCGCGGCAAAAATCGTCGACCTTTCCCCGCGGGCCGACGAGCGTTTAAGATGGAGGCATCGCAACATTGCCAAAAGGATTGTCCATGCACAGCAGCGAAACCCAAGAGCTCCAGGACGTGGCCCAGCGCTGTCTGGAAATTGCCAAAAGCCAGGGTGCCAGTGCTGCGGAGGTCGGGGCGAGCAGCGGCAAGGGCTTGTCGCTCAGCGTGCGCCTGGGCGAGGTGGAGTCGGTGGAGTATCATCGCGACAAGACCGTCGGCGTCACTGTCTACCTGGGCGAGCGCAAGGGTTCGGCCTCGAGTTCGGATTTTTCCTTGGCGGCCCTCACGGAGACCGTGGCAGCGGCGTTGAACATTGCCCGCCATACGGGTGCTGACTCGGCCGCCGGTCTGGCTGATCCTTCTCTGTTCGCCACTACGTTTCCCGACCTCGATCTCTACCACCCCTGGGAGATCGATCCCGACACCGCCGCCGACCTTGC
>DDOU01000167.1:0-2334 GCA_002341825.1 Candidatus Igneacidithiobacillus taiwanensis
AAGCCACTGGGGGCGGTGGAAGATGTTCAAGAGCCCATGGTTTTCATAAAAGCGCAAAAAAGATCGTGCCGGATAGGCGCGCATTTGCGCCACTGGGCAAGACCAGATGGCCGCCGCCATGGGTAGTAGGTAGGCCTCCTGTAGCCACTGGCCGTAACCACCACGGCCAAGAAAATCGCCCAGGGAGAGATCGGCATCGGTGCTCCGCAACCACGCCTTGGCATCGCGGTTGAAGCGCACAATGTCGCGCAGCATACCGTAAAAAGCGGGTCGCAGCAGGTTGCGACGCTGAGCAAAAAGGCCGTTCAGGTCGGTGCCGCTCCACTCCAAGTCGGGGTTCGTTAAGCGTACGCTAAAGGTCATCTGGCTCGGCACCAGTTCTACATGCAGTTCGGTAAAGAGACTGCGTAGGTGCGGGTAGGTCCAGTCGTTGCAAACCAAAAAACCTGTGTCGACCGGGAAGCTGCGGCCTTCATGTTCAATATCAACGGTGTGGGTGTGGCCGCCAAAACGCGTATCAGCCTCAAATAGACTGACCTCATGGTGCTTACGCAGTAGCCAAGCCGAGGCCAGGCCGGCAATTCCACTTCCAATAACTGCAACGCGCATCGGCGCCTCCGGGGGCAAGTTCTCTCTGTTTTACGCAAGGAAAGGAGGTTTGGATGCATCCCTTCTTGCGCGCCACTATTTTCGTACATAGTATGTATAGTACAAATTTAGATCAAGGGTGGCGGATGAAGAAAGCGCAGTTGCCACAAAAGATTTGCCCAGTTTGCCAGCGCCCCTTCTCCTGGCGCAAACGTTGGCGCAAAGACTGGGCGGAGGTGAAGTACTGCTCCGCCGCCTGCCGCGCCAAAAAACTCCACAAATCATGAACGTTTCTCGGCTGCTATTGATCCTTGGCGATCACCTCGACCTGCACTCCGCCGCCCTCGCCGGGCTCGATCCGGCGTCGGACCTCTGCGTCTTCATCGAGGCGCGCAGCGAGGCCGAGCAGGTCTGGTCGCACAAAGCGCGCATCGTCCTCTTCCTCTCGGCCATGCGACATTTTGCGGCGCAGTTACAAGAGCGCGGCCTGCCCGTCCTCTATCATTCCCTTGGCGATAGTGCTGGCAAGAGCCTCATCGAGCAACTGCAGGAGACCTTGCAGCGATATCGGCCTAGCGAACTTCTTTGCGCCCAGCCCGGTAACTGGGAGCTGCGCGAAGCGATTCGCTCCCTCTGCGCGCGTCTCGATGTGATTTACCAGGAATATGACGATCACCGCTTTCTCTTTCCCCTCGATGTCTTCAACACCTGGGCCAAGGGGAGAAAGCAATACCGCATGGAACAATGGTACCGTTTTGTACGCCAGCGCAGCGGTATTTTGATGCAGGATGGCAAGCCCCAGGGCGGCCGTTGGAATTACGACAGCGACAATCGTCGCAGTTTTGGCCGCGAGGGGCCGGGCTGGATACCCGAGCCCGTGGCCTTTGCGCCGGACGCCATCACCCAAGAAGTGATTGCCTTGGTAGAAAAAGAATTTCCAGAGCATCCCGGTCAGCTCGCGCAATTTGCTTGGCCAGTAACGGCAGAGCAGGCAGAACAGGCCCTGGAGGATTTTCTACGGCATCGACTACCGAGCTTCGGTGCCTTTCAGGATGCCACTTGGCCGGGGGAGGTTTGGCTCTATCACTCGCGTCTTTCGGCGGCAATGAATCTCGGTCTTCTCAACCCGCAGCGGGTCATCGACGGTGCCATTGCCGAACTGGAGGCTGGGCGGGCGCCCTTGGCCGCCGTCGAAGGCTTCGTACGCCAGATTCTCGGCTGGCGGGAATATGTGCGCGGCATCTACTGGCGCGAAATGCCGGGCTACCGAGAAAGCAATGCCCTAGCCGCAGAGCAGCCCCTGCCTGCTTGGTATTGGACGGGAGAGATCGAAATGGCCTGTCTGCGCGACGTGTTGCAGCGCACCCTTGCTACCGGCTACGCCCATCACATCGAGCGCCTCATGGTTACCGGTCTTTTTGCCTTGCTCCTGGGTGTGCGTCCGCAGGCCGTGCACGAATGGTTTTTGGCGATCTATGTGGATGCCATCGACTGGGTGGAAATGCCCAATGTTTTGGGGATGTCGCAGTACGCCGACGGTGGCTTGCTCGCCTCCAAACCCTATGTTGCCAGCGGCCAATATCTGCAGCGTATGGGTGGCCATTGTTCGCGCTGTCCCTTCCGGCCCGAGCAGGCGACAGGCGCCGATGCCTGCCCCTTCACCACGCTGTATTGGGACTTTTTGCAGCGCCATTGGGAGCCCTTCAGTAAGCATCCCCGCACCGCCCTGCAATGGCGCAACCTCGA
>DDOU01000167.1:2400-5186 GCA_002341825.1 Candidatus Igneacidithiobacillus taiwanensis
ATAATCCTGCAAGCTGGTGGTGCTCTCCACATTTTCCGTATCACGAGCTTCAACAGTATCTGCACTTTGGTGGCGCGCCTGGGCTACTGGAACGCAATAACCCAAGGCGCAGCCAAGTATCTGGCTCCTTTCCCTGAAGCTACGGACCAAGAGCATTACCCGCAGCCCACGTGCGCTTATCTACTGCATCTACTTGACCCTACGGGAGGGAGTAGACAAGAAAGAAGCGCTGCGGCAAGCTACGGGGTAAGGAAAGGGACATGCCGAGATAGATCATGCCTTGGAAGCCGCAGCTAGGTTGGGATTCAGCAACAGGATATTGGAAAAGGCCGGGGAATAACGAGAGGCTACGCTGTAGGAACTCTTTTGCCTTGGCGATTCCACAAGCCAAATTGTTGGTCTCGGGCTGGCGCAAACAACGGCATGGGACTCGTCACAAACAAGCAACAGTTGAAGTAGGTCGCCATGAGGTGGCCCGCTTCTTTTTTCGGGGTGCGTCGCATTAAGACTGTGAGCGGACGTATGCGCAGACCAGGGTTTCCTCGTGCTGACCCGGTCGTAGGCGGAAGAAGTTCATTGTTTTGTATTATGTTGGCTTTTCATCAGGAAGGTTATAAATACAAGCGAGTAGGCTTGAAATTGAAGGCGCCACATGGGAATGATTGTGAGATTAAAAGAAAGAATATCTTATGATGCACTCGCAATAGATGGGTCTCTACTCTCATCTTCAGGATATATATTTTTCCTTCTCGAAGGCATACCAACGCCGCTTCATATCGGCAGTATGTCTGAGTGTAATTTATAGAGGAGCGGTAAAAACTAATGAAAAATGAGAAAATAGCTTCGTTAACGCCTATGCAGGTAAAAGCCATACGTGATCGCTGGCAATGTGACTCCTCCTTTATCGGATTTCCAGATGCAGAACGTGACACAGTCCAGGACAAATGGTTCGATAATCTTCTCGTCCAGCCGGATTGGTTTTCGAATGCGACAGCCACAACGGTAACGGTTGTTGTGGCTCGTAAAGGTGCGGGCAAATCGGCTGTGCGGTTGACAGGCATTGAGCGTCGTAAGAAAGATTCAGCTACGCTAATAGTGGAAATCTCTGCAGATGAACTCGCCTCGCTACATGCGGAACGATTGGCAAAAGCGTCAGGGCGAGGATACGGAGCAGTTGCCGATTGGATGCAGATATACGCAGACACGATCTGTCGAAAATTAGCTCGTGACATGAGTGGAACTCTAGTCACCGGTGACGACGAGATCGCTATACGTGCGTGGGCAAAGACCGAGGGAATCACTGAACGAGATTTTGGCGAACGCGTCGCCGATGTTTTGAAGATGCTCGTATCTTGGGCCAACAGATTTACTGTCGAGAAAGAAGGACAGGAGAAGTACAGCGCTGAAAGGATATCGCGTGTTGCGCAAGCCACCAGCTTCGCGCTGTATGTGGATGACTTCGATAATCTACAAGAGGAAGGCGGCGCGACCAATATTCGGTTGATACGTGACGCTATCGAGGCAGCAGATAGGATTACCCACTATAATAAGAACGCTGAAGTACATTTATTCATGCGGCAAGATTTATGGCTCAATGTTAACCCTGGATGGCACTACTCAGACAAAGTAAGTGGAGTTGTTCAGCTTAATTGGGATGTTAGTGACTTAAAGAAATGGACGGCACAGAGACTTCGGCGTGCCATCGGGATAGCTCTGGAACTTGACCCCAAAAAAATTCAAGTGCCGTTTGATGATATGTGGCACATATTCTTCACACCAGATGTTAAGTTAAGAGATGGAACCAAAAGCGATTCTTTTAGCTACATTATCCGTAGATCAATGTATACTCCACGTAGCGTACGGGCCTTTATCAAATTTTCTCTTGATTGTGCGGATCGTCTTCCAGTTTCAGAATTGGCGATTAATGACGCTGAATTGGCTTATTCAACTGATCAGCTTGAATTCTTGAAAACGGAGTTTTCTGGGCTTTGTGTTGGTCTGGATATTTGCCTGCAATCCTTCACTGGTAAACCGCTTGAGTGGATCGCTTCTGATCTGTACAAACATCTTAGAGGTCTAATTGGAAATGGCCAGGTTAGGCTTCATAATGGAGTCTCTTACGGTGAACCAGATATTGCGCTCGCGCGATTTTTATATCGAATTGGGTTTTTCGAGGTGCGTTACCCACAGGAGGACCGATACGAAGTGCGTGATGTGATGCGCCATCCTGATCACTGGAAAAGCGTCAGAACCGACGACGCTGTGCGATGGGCTGTTCGGAGCGCTTTTTTTAATGGCCTGAAGTCACATAGTGTATGATCAGCGGGCGGCTCAAAAAATCTTTGCAGCGGACATTTGACGCGCTGTCCAGGTAATAACTGGTGTCGCCTTAACCACCGATATAATCAGGCGTTACGAAACATTGGTCGCAGACAGTTTCTCAGTGTTTCTTGTGGGTAGCTTAATATCACACCTCTCGCTGGGACGGATCTAAAACCACCGTTTTTGAGAGGCTTCAAATGGTGATAATCGCCGATTGGTAAATCAATGGTTTCCAATTCTCGAAAACCACATTCTCAGTAGGCAGCCACGGTTTTCAGTCATGGTGACGTGGTTTGAGAACACATTGGTGAAGTCGCTGGACGACTGCTTCCGCTGTAACCTACCCATTGGCCTGTCCTGTTCAGAGGTGGCGACTCACTAGTGTAACGTTACTCTCGGCTGGCGGGCTGGCTGGCGGTGCCGCCCATGATCACGTAGAGCCAAATCTCGCCAATACTTGCTTA
>DDOU01000167.1:5248-6367 GCA_002341825.1 Candidatus Igneacidithiobacillus taiwanensis
ACCTTGCTTTGTGGCCACTCCAGAGCGTTTTCTGATATTTATTAAATCACAGCCGCGTTGCGCGACATTCTGTCGTGTGTCCAGGCCTGGACGCAGACGGCCATTCAGCTGATGACGCTGATTAACAGGTTCGGCGATGACTCCGAGCATTTCTGGCCGGGCGGGGTGATGCACCATGATCAATGAAAGCAATCTTTAATACTTGCTATTGATATTAAAGAATGCTTTAATTTGATCGCCACCTACTACAGGCCGCTTTCAATGACACGCACTACGGGAACCTACGTGATTTCCACGACACTGGGCGAGTCGGTGCGCTCTTTCGTGCCGCACGCCTTGCCGCCATCTGATCCGGCCCTGTCACCCGAGGTGTTCGCTGACCTCAATCGGATGGCGGAACTGGCGCTTGCGCGTTTAGCGGGTGTGTCGGGCTTGGTGCCGTCGGTGGATTGGTTGCTGTACAGCGCCATCCGCAAAGAAGCCCTGCTCACGTCACAGATCGAGGGCACGCAAGCCACGCTCACCGACCTGTTCGACGAGGAAGCTGGCTTCAAGGTCAGCAACACCGACGACGTGGAAGAAGTGACCAGCTACCTGCGTGCCTTCCGCTGGACACAGGAGCAACTTCGCGATCCCAAAGGGCTACCCATCAGCGTACGGCTGTTGTGCGAGGCACATCGACGCCTACTGGATGGGGCTCGCGGCGCAGGCAAACAACCCGGCGAGTTGCGTCGGTCGCAAAATTGGATTGGTGGCACACGGCCCGGCAATGCGGATTTCGTGCCACCGCCGCCGGAGCACGTTCCCACACTGCTGGCCGACATGGAGCGCTTCATCCACGACGAAGCGACGGACCTGCCACCGATGGTCAAGGTGGCGCTCATCCACGCGCAGTTTGAAACCATCCATCCGTTTCTTGACGGCAACGGGCGCATTGGCCGCCTCCTGATTGCGGCGCTGTTTGAACACTGGGGACTGCTGTCCGAGCCTTTGATGTACCTCAGTGGCTACCTCAAACAACACCAAGCTGAGTACTACCGTCGCCTGTCGGCCATCCGCACCGAGGGCGACTGGGAATCCTGGGTGACTTTCTTTCTGGAAGGTGTCGCCACCGCTGCG
>DDOU01000013.1:0-2190 GCA_002341825.1 Candidatus Igneacidithiobacillus taiwanensis
GAGAAAACACCCATTTGGTCATCGCTGATTATCTCGGTCTCTTTACCCCCCATACCCCCTGGCACGAGCAGGCCACAGAAAACCACTGGCGTAGTGTCGCTACCCTACCCATCGTTCATCTTGAGGAGCGCTGGGCCATGCTCAATGTCGTGAGTGATCGAGTCGATTTCTTCGATGGCGAGATCATGGAAGTGATGCATCGTATTGCCCTGCTTGTCGGCCACGGTCTCGACGAAATCCACCTCAAGGCTGCTCTTTCGGCGGAGCGGCAACGCCAGAGCCATCTCGCTCAGCACGACGCCCTCACCGGCCTGCCCAATCGTCGCGGCCTTAGCCAATTTTTGCAGGCAGCCATGGCGCGAGCGCAACGCAAAGGGCACCTGCTCGCCGTCGCCATGCTCGATCTCGACGATTTCAAGCCGGTGAATGATCAATATGGCCATGCCGCCGGCGATGCCCTGCTGCAGGAGGTGGCCAAGCGCCTGCGCGAAGCTCTGCGTCAGAGCGACCACGTCGCGCGTTTGGGAGGCGACGAGTTCGTTCTGGTTTGGGATATGCTGCAGTCTCGGGAGCAAGTATCCACCTTGTTGCAGAAAGTTGGACATCTCTTGGCACAGCCCTTCGCCTTGGCCGAATTGCCCGCCATTCGGGTGCGCCTCAGCGCGGGGGTGACCTTTTATCCGCAGCCGGAAATCGAACCCGGCGATGCCGACCTGCTGCTACGCCAAGCCGATCATGCCCTCTATCAGGCCAAGGAAGATAAGGCGACACGCTCCCAGTATTGGTGCTTTTTTGCCGATCAGGGACCAGGCTTGCGACAGCAGATGGTCGAATTGTTGCGAGCAGGAAAAGTGGTCTTGCAGTACCAGCCCATCGTCGATGCGCTGCAGGATCGCATCGTTGGCGTCGAGGCCCTGGCACGGCTTGCCAATGGCGAGCGGGCCATTTCGCCTGGCGATTTTCTTCCGTTTCTCTCCTCGGAAGACCAATGGACATTAAGCGAACAGGTACTGCAGCAGATCGCCCAGGACTGGCGCCTCTGGCAGGAACAGGGGAGTGAGATCTGGGTATCCCTGAATATTCCCCCAAGCTTTTTAGCCAACGCCCAAAACCTCCAGCGCTTGCGCAAGTTGCTACACGACTGCCGCATGCCACCGACAGCGCTGCTCCTCGAGATCCTCGAGAGTGATGAGCTCCTCTCCCTCGACTTTAGCGCACTCTCTATCCGTCAGTTGCAGCAGGACGGCTACCGCGTCGGTCTCGATGACGTCGGCACGGGCTATGCGTCCTTGCTCTACATGAAGGAACTACCGGTAGATGAAATCAAAATCGATCAGGCCTTTGTGCTGCATTTAGGCGAATCTCCCAACGATCTGCATTTTCTCCATGCCCTACTCGAGTTGGGGCGCTCCCAAGGCTTACAGGTGGTAGTCGAAGGGGTGGAAACGCGGTCCATCCGCAGGGTCTTGCTGGCGATGCAAGCACCTTTTCTGCAGGGCTTCGCCATTGCTCGACCGATGTTTGCCGAGGCCATTCCCGACTGGCTGCAACATCGCGAACTACACCGTGACCATCGCGAGGACGAGACCGCCGATCTGCTACAGCTCTATGCCGAGGCCCTCGATTATCAGACCACTATCCAGGCCCTGCTACGTACCAATCCGGCCTGGCTGCAGCAAATCAGCTCTCGCGATGCCTTTTCCTGTCCGTTGGATCGGAGCATTTCCGGCCTGTCTCTTGCGCTCAGAGACGAAATTTTGCACGCCCATCAGCAATATCATCAGCAGCTCGAAATCTGCGCGACCAGCCTTGCCGCCGGCAAGAGCCCCGAACTCCTGATCCTGCAGGCCGCTGGGAAGGCACTGCTGCAGAGCATTTCGACGGCGCTGCAAGCCGAAAGTACCCGACCAAAGGTAACGCATGACGAGCGCTGAGGCCTTCCTGGCAGGATCGAATCATAGCTCTGCGCGGATTCGTCAGCAGCAAGGCCGTTTGCGGCGAATGTTCCGCCTGTTTTTTCTGGGCATCGGGGCGCTCTTCCTGCTGCTCTATCTTTGGCAGATTCGCACCGAGATCCAACGCCAACAAGAAACCCGAACAGAGGCCCAGTTGCTGAAACTGGAGAAGCTGGCGCAGAAGATTCGCACCCGCATCGATGAGAATTTCCATGACTTGGTTTTCCTTGCGCAA
>DDOU01000013.1:2330-2904 GCA_002341825.1 Candidatus Igneacidithiobacillus taiwanensis
CAAAGAATTTACGCCCATCGGCAACCGCAGCGACTGGCTTCTTGCCGATCCCCGCTATGCGCCGCATTATCATCATTGGATCGTTCCCATACGCATTTCTTTGCATGATGCCAGCGGGAAAAGGATTGGCTATCTGGGTCGACCAACCCCTCTCCAAGAGATCCGCATCGACACCGCCAGCGAATACACCCAAGTCTACCTCTACAAGCACCAAAAGCTCCTGGCGGAACTGCACCAGGATGGCAGCTGGGGCCCAGCACAGGGGATGGTGCCTACGACTCACTTGCTGCGCGTGGCAATGCCCGATTATCCCTGGACCTTAGAGGTGCATTGGCAGCCTGTTCCTTGGTGGGCCGCGTTACGTCCCCTCGCTTGGTTACAGGTCAGTCTGCCCTTCTTGGCCATCCTCGTCCTCCTCTACTTTCTCGATCGCGGCGCACAAGGCGTTCTCCGCGAGATGTTTTCTCTGCGCGAATTGCAGGCCGCAGCCCTTGCCGTGCAGCATCGCATCCTTGGCGAGAGCCGCGCGGATGCCGTGCCAGAGTCTTTTTGCGACGCTCTCCTTGCGGAAACT
>DDOU01000013.1:2912-3309 GCA_002341825.1 Candidatus Igneacidithiobacillus taiwanensis
GGTGCTGCAGTTTCGAGATGGCCAAAGCATTCTGCTCGGCCGCGCGGTTCCCAAGACTGACCAGACACGATTCGATACGTGTCTCGGACTGCGACAAGCCGTGAAGCTCCCCGCCCCTTTCGAGATTGCCATAGGCGAGGCGTTACGCTCAGGTCGCACCCAGTATCTACGACAACCGCCGCCCCTCTGCGCAGCGGAACGAGGCAAGGCGCTAGAGCAAACGGGTATCGATATGGCGGTGATCCAACCTATCGAAAACAGCGAGGGCGGCGCCGCCTGGGGTGCCGTGCTTTGCCAATACCCTAGCAAGCTGATCAGCAACGAAAATCTCACCCTATTTCTGGAACAAAGTAGCCATGGTTTTGCCATGCTCCTTGGTCTGTGGCGCCGCCGCGAG
>DDOU01000059.1:0-1197 GCA_002341825.1 Candidatus Igneacidithiobacillus taiwanensis
ATACTGGCCTTGACGATGAGTCGCAGCAGATACATGGTCAACGAACCCGGGTGCGGGTGATGACGAAAATAGCGAAACTCTGCAAACCAAAGCAGAGCCATGATTACGACAATGACCGCGCTGATCCATAGTGATTGAGCGAGCAATCCGTACCTCCCTAACGCAACCCATGAAAAGGAGCGGAAGAGAGCGTAGGTTACGGTTTGATGTAGGCGAAACCCTGCTGCTGTGCCTCGGCCAAAGCGAGAACACCGGCAGGCGCCAGATGGCTCCCTTCCGGACGGCCTGCCGCATCGAGGGCGTAGGCCTGCAAACTATTCTGACAAAAGAAAAACTCGACACCTTGCCGTATCAACTCGTCGGCGTCCCGACGCCAAAGGCTTTCGGCCCACAAGGCAATGGGCGCCGCTCCATTGACCACGACGCGTAATGCTATCTCCGGATTACTGCGCCGAGCGTTGCGAAGATTCCCGAGAAGTACGGGCCAGCGCCCTGGGTCGTCGATATGAAAGACCAGGGCGCTTGGGCTCATGCCGCAACGGAACCCTCAAGGAGTAAGTTACGCAATTTGCTCATACTGCTCTTTTCCAACTGACGAATGCGCTCGGCCGAGACACCCAACTCATCACCCAAGGCCTGCAAAGTTTTTGGATCCTCACTCAACCAACGGTTCTCGATGATGTAGCGATCCCGCTGCGGTAGGGCCGCCAAGGCCTTGCGCAAGCCGCGCTCTTGCGAGCGATCCCAGTCCTGTTCGATGAGTTGTTCGACAGAAGAATGCGCTGGATCTTCAATTTCGAAACTATGGATATGGCCATCATCATCTTCACACGACTGATCGATGGAATAATCGTGCCCCGCCATGCGCCCTTCCATCTCGAGAACCTCGTTCTGTGCCACGCCCAATTCTTCGGCAATGGCGGCGCTTTCCGCCTGGTCCATCCAGCCCGTTTCGGTGCGGCTAGAGCGAAGATTAAAGAACAGCTTGCGCTGCGCCTTGGTTGTTGCCACTTTGACAATGCGCCAGTTGCGGAGAATGTATTCGTGCATTTCTGCCTTGATCCAATGCACCGCAAAAGACACCAGACGCACGCCGTGATCGGGATCGAAGCGCTTTACCGCCTTCATCAAGCCAATATTGCCTTCCTGAATCAGATCGGCCTCCGGCAAGCCATAGCCGCGGTAGGCCCGCGCCAC
>DDOU01000059.1:1255-2141 GCA_002341825.1 Candidatus Igneacidithiobacillus taiwanensis
GCGTAGTTCCGCTCCTCTTCTACCGTGAGCAAAGGCTGCGCGTTGACGAAACGCAGATAGGCTGCCATCCCGTCAACTGTTGCCAACTCTCGATTTGCGACCGCCAAGTCGTTCATAACCTGCCTCCGATATCCGTTTGCAGTATAGACCAAGATCCCGCGTGCCAGTTCAGTCCACTGCTCTCCATACACAAATGGGGGCGCCACGCGGAGATTTCAAGAGACGGTATTGTCGAGATGACGTCCCACCGCCAGCAAAGAACCCAACCAACCCAGGGCGGCACTGATGAGGACGAGGAGAAAGCCTTCGAGGGGGCTCAAGGCATGCAAAGGGAATTGGGTGCCGTACAGACTTGCCAGATGGTTTACCGGCCCCTGCAAAACGGCGAAGGCAACGGCCACGATCAGCCAGGCCAAAAAACCGGCGAGTATGCCCTGAATGAGCCCTTGGTAGAGGAAAGGACGGCGAATGAAGCTGCGGGTCGCCCCCACCAAGGAGCTGATTTCGATTTCCTCGCGCCGCTGCTCGATGTGTAACCGAATGGTATTGCCCATCACCAACACGGCACCCAAGGCAAGAAGAATGGCCAGGATGTAGACCGCACGCGTACCGAGGGCAACGATGGCCTGCAAACGCGCTACCCATTTCAGGTCGGATTGTGCGCTGCTCACGATTGCCGAATGGCTCCACTGCTGCAGTTGCTGTTCGAGCTGCGCGGGGCTCTGGGCGAGGGGATCGAGCTCGACGATCAGCGAGGCGGGTAGCGGATTTTCACCCAGGGTCTGGATGGCCGCGGTCATGCCCGCATAGCGTTGAAAGTCGGTCAGGGCCTGCTGTTTGTCGACGTAGCGCACCGCCACCACGCCCGGGCTTTGGCGCAATTGTG
>DDOU01000059.1:2251-2626 GCA_002341825.1 Candidatus Igneacidithiobacillus taiwanensis
GGCAAAGACTACGGCCAAGGCGATGATCGTAAGCAAGGTGGCAATCGGCTGCCGCAGGAGGGTGTTGCGCGCGTTGCGCAAGGCCTGGAGACGAATGTGGATGCTCATGCTCTCTCCTGCAGTTGGCCGTGAGCGAGGTGCAAGGTGCGTAGACGCATACGTTCCACCTGGCTCTGATCGTGGGTGGCAACCAGCACCGTTGTGCCATGGCGATAAAAGTCACGGAACATGTCGAGGATGTCGTTACTCAATTCTGGGTCGAGGTTGCCGGTAGGCTCGTCGGCAAGGAGGATTTCTGGGGTGTGGACGATGGCGCGGGCAATGCCTACCCGTTGCTGCTCTCCCCCCGAGAGGGTGGCGGGGAATTCGCGCCAG
>DDOU01000014.1:0-1274 GCA_002341825.1 Candidatus Igneacidithiobacillus taiwanensis
AGGCTGTTCAGTAGGGCGATATCCTGGGCAATGGTCCAAAAGTGGCCGTCAGCCACCACGTCGCCGCCAAAATTGATGACGAAAGTCTGCCCGCGAAAGCGATGGATATACGGCGACGATTCGCGAAATTGGCGAACGAAGGCATCTTTGGCCACGGCTTGGCTCAGGAGGAGAGGGGAATGGTCCGCCGTGCCGGTCGTTGCTGGCGGCGCTGTTCGGCTTCTTCTGGGGTCAGGGTCTGCAGGGCGAAGGCGTGGATGCTCTCGCCGATACCCTCGACGGCGGCATAGACCAAGCGATGGCGGGCGAGGGGGGCAAGGCCGGCAAAGCGGCTGCTTACCACCCGCAGCTCAAAGTGTCCGCCCTCGCTGGTCGCCCCGGCATGCCCTTCATGGGCCTCGCTACGATCGCGAATCTGCAGCTCTTCCGGCTCCAGCGCCGTACGTATGGCATTTTCTATGGCTTGCTGGTTCATCAAAACACCGCCTTGTAGGGCTGTACGCTTACGTTGGCGTACACGCCATGACTGAGATAGGGTTCGGCGGCGGCCCACTGTTGGGCATCCGCCAGGGAATCAAAACGGGCAATGATCAGGCTTCCACTAAAGCCCGCCGCACCCGGGTCTTCGCTGTCGATGGCGGGGAAGGGACCGGCCGTCAGCAGCCGATCTTCGGCGCGTAGTTGGTGCAGTCGCGCCAAATGCTCGGCACGTGCCTGTTGGCGTAGTTCCAGGGAGTCGGGGTTGTCGATACCGATAATGCAGTAGTACATGGCGTTCCTCGCGAACAAACGAGCTTCAGTCTAGCACAGGCCGAATCAGTGCGAATCCTTGCTGCCAAGGGCGTCGGGCGGCAGGGCACGGCTAATGAGAATGGCCTGATAGATCACAAACAGCACCGTCAAAATCAATAGCCCAAAGAGCTTGAAATCCACCCAAATATTGGTAGGGAAGGTATAGGCGATGGCGAGATTGAGCACCGCCAGTATCACAAAAAAGATGATCCAATAGCGATTCAGGCGCCGCCAGAAGGCATTGGGCAGGCTCACGGGTAGCTGCGCGCCCATGAGCCGTTGCAGCAACGGCGTTTCCCGCCAGTGGGTCCAGAGCAGGGCAATGGCAAAGAGCAGATACAGGATACTCGGCTTCCATTTGATGAAGGTATCGTTATGAAAATAGATGGTTAGACCGCCAAAGACCAAGATCAGCAGGGTCGAAATCCAGGTCATGCTCTCTACCTTTCCCTGCCGGCGCCACTGCCAGAGCATCAACAGCA
>DDOU01000014.1:1329-2137 GCA_002341825.1 Candidatus Igneacidithiobacillus taiwanensis
AAAAAATCGATGAGCAGTTTCATGTCAACGCCAAAACGGGTAGGGTTGGGCTCAGTGTAGCGATGGGAAGGAGGCTTTGCCTAGTGGAAGTGGATGATCGCATCTTGCAGCTGCTGCGCCTGCTTGGTCAGGGCGAGGCGGAAAAGTTGCCCAATTTTGCCGAGGTACGCGCAGCGCGTTGGCGCCGTCATGGCCTCGCCGGGCGCTTGGAGCCATTGCAGCGCCTCGATTTGCCCCGTCTCGACAGCCTGCTCGGCATTGACGAGGCCAAGGCGACGTTGGTAGCGAACACTCGCCAATTCGTTGCCGGTTTGCCCGCCAACGATGCCCTGCTTTGGGGCGGGCGCGGTACGGGCAAGTCGTCTCTGGTAAAGGCTCTTTTAGGTGCCTATGCCGACGCCGGGCTGCGCTTGGTCGAAATCGACAGCCAAGCCATTCTCGACTTGCCGGAGATCCTTGCCGCCATTGCCCGCGCCGACCCCGAAGAGCGTTATCGTTTTGTGTTGTTTTGCGATGATCTTTCCTTTGGCAGCGACGACCCTGCCTACCGCTCCCTCAAGTCCCTTCTCGATGGTGGCGTTGAGGCACGGCCGGCCAATGTGTTGCTCTACGCCACCAGCAACCGCCGTCATCTCTTACCCCGGCATTTTTCCGATAACGAGGAATACCATCGCCATGGGGAGGAGATCATTGCCGGCGAAACCGCCGAGGAAAAGATCAGCCTTTCGGAGCGTTTTGGCCTCTGGTTGGGCTTTTATGCCTTTGATCAGGCCCAGTATCTCGACATCGTTGCCAGCCACCTGCGGCT
>DDOU01000014.1:2142-5410 GCA_002341825.1 Candidatus Igneacidithiobacillus taiwanensis
TGGCAGGCCGAGGCGCTGCGTTGGGCCCTGCAACGCGGTTCGCGCAGCGGGCGCGTGGCGCAGCACTTTGCCCGCCATTGGGTAGGCAGCCGGGGCTTGGCCCCGGGCGGTACTGCTTAGCCCTTGGGTAATTCCTTTTGGATTTGCTGCAGCAACTGCGCGTGGATGCGCAGATTGCCGGCAACGATGTTTCCGGAACGCAAGAATTCCTGCTCGCCGTGAAAATCCGTAGCCAGCCCGCCGGCTTCCTGAATGAGCAGGGCACCGGCGGCGATGTCCCAGGGTTTCAGATGGAATTCCCAGAAGCCGTCGTAGCGCCCGGCGGCCACATAGGCGAGATCGAGGGCGGCAGATCCGGCTCGGCGCAGGCCGGCGGTCTTTTGCATCAGGCCCTTGAAGATGGCCAGATATTCGTCGAGGTAGCTGAAATCGCGAAAGGGGAAACCGGTCGCGATGAGGCTGTCGTCCAATTCTCGCCGTTGGCTAACGCGCAGGCGCCGATCATTGAGATGGGCGCCGCCACCGCGGCTGGCACTGAAGAGTTCGTTGCGCAGAGGATCGTAGACAACGGCATGTTCGAGCCGCTGCTGGCGGCGTATGCCAATGGAAACCGCAAGGCTCGGCACACCGTGAATGAAATTGGTGGTGCCATCGAGAGGATCGATGATCCACTCGTATTCGCGGTCTTCGATGCGCGTGCCTTCTTCCGCCAGAATGCCGTGATCCGGGTAGGCGCGTTGGATGACCTCCACGATGGCCGCCTCGGCACGCTGGTCGACTTCGGTAACAAAATCGCGCGGTCCTTTGCTGCCGACGCGGATTTCGTTGACGCGGTCGATGTTGCGGTTGATGATGTCGCCGGCCTTGCGGGCAGCGCGGATCGCAGTTACAAGAATGGGATGTTGCATGACAACCTTGGCTCGGAATGTGAAACATGAGCGAGTATAGAGAAAAGCCGGCCCCCCTGCACGGTGCGGAGAGCCTCGCGCAAATTCGCGTCGTTTTGGTCGAACCCAGTCACCCGGGCAACATTGGTTCGACGGCGCGGGCGATGAAGGTCATGGGCCTGACGCGCTTGGTGCTGGTGCGCCCGCGCTTCTTTCCGCATCCCGAGGCCGACGCCCTCGCCTCCGGCGCCGAGGATGTATTGCAGCGAGCCGAGGTACACGATGACTTGGCAAGCGCCCTCGCCGACTGCGCACGGGTCTACGGCACCACCGCGCGTGATCGCCATATTCAGTGGCCGCAAAGCGATGCACGCTCGGCGGCACAAGAGATGATCGCCGCCGCCGCACAAGCGCCGGTGGCTATACTCTTTGGTCGTGAGAGCAGTGGCCTTAGCAACAGCGAACTCGACCTGTGCCAGCACTTGATCCAGATTCCTACCGGCGATCTCTACCACTCCCTCAATCTTGCCCAGGCGGTACAGATTCTGTCGTATGAGCTGCAAATGGCAAGCAATGCGGGGGTGGCACCGTTGCCAGAGCTACCGGAGCGCGGCGCACTGGTGGCAGAGCGCGAAGGCTTTTATGCCCAATTGCGCGATGTGTTGCTTGCCAGTGGCTTTTTGCAGGCACCGCGGGAGGAGCACATGATGCGACGTTTACGCCGCCTTTTCGACCGCGCCCAGCCGAGCGGCAACGAAATCGACATCCTGCGCGGTATTCTCACCGAAATTACCCGCTGGGCGAGCAAAGGGGAGGGGCGCTGATGTCCTTGCGCGACGACCTCGATGCCATCTTTGCTCGCGACCCCGCCGCGCGCACCCGCTTTGAAATTCTCCTAACCTATCCTGGCGTGCATGCGCTTTTTGCCTATCGCCTCGCCCATTGGCTATGGGAGCACAAGTGGTTTCTCGTTGCCCGTATCCTCTCCGCCATTGCGCGCTGGCTCACCGGTATCGAAATTCACCCCGGCGCCAAGATCGGCGCCCGTTTTTTCATCGACCACGGCATGGGGGTGGTGATTGGCGAAACGGCGGAAATTGGCGATGACTGCACCCTCTACCATGGCGTTACCCTGGGCGGTACCTCCTGGCAGCCGGGCAAGCGTCATCCTACCCTGGGCAATGGCGTCATCGTTGGTGCCGGTGCCAAGGTGCTTGGGCCTATCAGCGTTGGTGACAATGCCCGCATCGGCTCCAATGCGGTGGTGGTCAAGGATGTGCCAGACGGGGTGACCGTGGTGGGTATTCCGGGGCGGACGATAAACAAGAGCTCCAGCGACAGTCATTTCGATGCCTATGGCCTGACCGGGCAAATGCCCGACCCCGTGGCGCGGGCGGTCGAATGCATGCTGGAACACATGCAACACCAGGACCGTGAATTGGCAGAACTGCGCACCCAACTCGCTGCCCTACGGCCAGAGGCTGGGGCCATCGAAATCGTCGAGAGTCCAGAATGTTCCCTCGATGCCGCCGACAAGGGAACGGTAGCGAATAATAGTTGACTAATTCAGTAGGGATAGTAGGATAGGCAAGCAGTCAGGAGGGTATAGGTCATGAAGTTGACGACAAGGGGTCGCTACGCGGTTACTGCTATGCTCGACCTCGCATTACATGCCGAGGACGAGGTAGTCACCGTTGCCGATATCTCCCGCCGTCAACAGATTTCCGTTGCCTATTTGGAGCAACTCTTTGGGCGTCTGCGCAAGCAGGGTTTGGTGGATAGTGTGCGCGGTCCTGGCGGCGGTTATCGTTTGGGCCGAGCGGGAACTGACATCCCGGTCGATGAAATCATCCGCGCCGTCAACGAATCCATCAATACCACCCAATGCGGTGGAGACCCAGTGCAGTGCTGCAAGGGCGAGGGCCAGCAGTGCCTCACCCACGACCTCTGGGAGGCCTTGGGGGAGCAAATCGGTCGCTTCCTGCACGGCATCACCTTGGCGCAGCTGGTGCAGGAGCAGCGGCGCAAGCTGCAGCAGCCGGGTACCCTTCCTTTACGAATGACAGAGCGGGAACAACAGCGTCCCGCCCACGGGTAAGCGAGGTGTCTATGAGCGCAGTACAGGCAGAAAAGGTGAACAGTCCCGCTTTGCGGGATCGGCCCATTTATCTCGATTATCAGGCGACCACGCCGGTCGATCCCTTGGTGGTCGAGGCGATGTTGCCGTACTTGACGCAGAATTTTGGCAATCCAGCCAGTCGCTCCCACAGCTACGGCTGGTTGGCCGAGGAAGCGGTCGAGAAGGCACGTGCCCAGGTGGCCGCCGCCATCCACGCTGACCCCAAGGAGATCGTCTGGACCTCGGGCGCTACCGAATCCAG
>DDOU01000014.1:5447-7196 GCA_002341825.1 Candidatus Igneacidithiobacillus taiwanensis
TGCGCACGGAGCACAAGGCCACCCTCGATACCTTTCGCCAGTTGGAGCGCGAAGGCTTCGAGTGTACCTATCTCGAAGTGCAAGAGAATGGACTGGTCGATCTCGATGCTTTCCGCGCCGCTTTGCGTCCAGACACCATCCTCGCCTCGGTGCTCTTCGTCAACAACGAAATCGGCGTCATCCAGCCCATGGAAGAGATTGGCAAGATGCTGCGCGAGCACAAGATTCTCTTTCATGTCGATGCGGTGCAGGCCCTCGGCAAGGTGCCGGTCGATGTCGAAGCCATTCAGGCCGATCTGATGAGTCTTTCCGGTCATAAGATCTACGGACCCAAAGGCATTGGTGCCCTCTACGTGCGACGTAAGCCGCGGGTGCGCATCGAAGCGCAGATCCACGGTGGTGGCCACGAACGCGGTATGCGGTCGGGCACCTTGCCGACGCACCAGATCGTGGGCATGGGGGCTGCGGCGGAGCTTGCCGTACAAAGCATGGAGAGCGACTCCCGGCGTATTCGCCAACTGCGTGATCGTCTGCTCAACGGCATCATGAGCCGGGTCGAAGAGGTCTACATCAACGGCGACATGGAGCACCGGGTGCCCCACAACCTCAACCTGAGTTTTGCCTTTGTGGAGGGCGAGTCGCTGATCATGGCGCTCAAGGGTATTGCCGTGTCGAGTGGCTCGGCCTGCACCTCGGCCAGTCTCGAACCTTCTTACGTTTTGCGCGCCTTGGGTAAGTCCGACGAATTGGCGCACAGTTCCATCCGCTTCGGTATTGGACGCTACACCACCGAAGAGGAAATCGATGAGACCATCGAGTTGGTGGCCTCGAAAGTGGGCAAACTGCGGGAGTTGTCTCCCCTCTGGGAAATGCATCTCGAGGGAATCGACCTCAACTCCGTGCAGTGGGCGGCACACTGATTCCAGATAACAGGAGACAAGTCATGGCATACAGCGAAAAAGTCATCGATCACTACGAAAACCCCCGCAACGTCGGTAGTTTTGCCAAAGAAGAGGCAGGGGTGGGTACCGGTATGGTGGGTGCGCCTGCCTGTGGCGATGTGATGCGCCTGCAGATCAAGGTCAATGAGCAGGGCATCATCGAAGATGCCAAATTCAAGACCTACGGTTGTGGCTCCGCCATTGCCTCCAGCTCTTTGGTCACGGAGTGGGTCAAGGGTAAGTCGCTCGACGAAGCGATGCAGATCAAGAACAGCCAGATTGCCGAGGAGCTCGAACTGCCCCCGGTCAAGATCCACTGTTCGGTGTTGGCAGAGGATGCCATCAAGGCTGCCATCGAAGACTATCGCAAGAAGTCCGGCGCGGTATCGGCAGCCGAGACCCATTGAGGGTACGACTATGGCACTGAGCATGACTCCGGCAGCGGCCCGGCAGGTACGCAAAAGTATCGAAAAGCGGGGTAAGGGCCAGGGTATCCGCATTGGTGTAAAAACCAGCGGTTGCTCGGGTCTGTCTTATGTCATGGAATTCGTTGATGAACCCCAGGCAGAAGACTTGGTCTTTGCCCAAGATGACGTCCGTATTTTTGTCGACCCCAAGAGCATGCTGTACTTGGACGGCACGGAGCTGGATTTTACCCGCGAGGGACTGAACGAGGGATTTCGCTTCAATAACCCCAACGTCAAAGACAGTTGCGGTTGCGGCGAAAGCTTTACCGTATAAGATGTCGAGCTGTCCTTCCTGTCGGGCGTCGTTGCTGCCGGGGGTGGCTACCTGCCCGCACTGTGGT
>DDOU01000014.1:7268-7885 GCA_002341825.1 Candidatus Igneacidithiobacillus taiwanensis
GAGTTACGCAAGCGGGTGCTGGAGCGGCAACAGTTGCTGCACCCCGATCGTTTTGCCCAGGCCGACAGCGCCCAGCAGCGCCAATCGTTGGAGTGGAGTACCCGCATCAACGAGGCGCAGGCAGTCTTGGGCGACCCCTTGCGGCGCGCCGACTACCTTTTTCAGCAGCGCTTTGGCCACTCGGCCTTGGGCGAGGAGATGGGTAGCCTGCGTGATCCCGAGCTCCTGCTACGCGAGATGGAGCGCCGGGAGGCACTCGACGATGCCGTTGCCATTCGTGATCAAGCGCAACTCGATCGTCTGCGCGCCGAGGCGAATGCCGAAGAACAAGAATTGATGGAGAGGATGACGGCAGCCTTTGCCGCTCCTCAGGAAGCGCAGATTGCCCGTCTCTTGCAGGAATGGCAGTATCTGCGCAAATTTCTCGCAGAAATCGATGCAAACGAGGAACGGTGGGATTACGCCTGAGCCCCCCACGGTTCGCGTTGAGGAGCTGGAATGGCGTTGTTGCAAATTGCCGAACCTGGGCAGTCCACTGCCCCGCATGAACATCGGCTAGTCGTTGGCATCGACCTGGGGACCACGCATTCCCTCGTGGCGACCTTGCGCTCGGGGGT
>DDOU01000034.1:0-960 GCA_002341825.1 Candidatus Igneacidithiobacillus taiwanensis
TTCGCCAATTCCCGGGTTTTTTGCAGTGGCCTGCACATCGAGCCAATCGCTTGTTCTGGTCCTTGTCGTTGGTGGGGGCTGCTTTTAATTTGGCGGTTTGGGTCGATAAATTTTGGTTCTGGTTTTATCCCAGTACCAGTGCTGCGGTCATCGGGCCGCTGCGTGCTTCGCCGATCTACGACGTCCCCATTTTTTTGAGCTATCTCTTGATTGTGCCGGGCTTGGCGGTCTTTTTGTTTCGTTTGGAAACGGATTTTGTCGAGGCCTACGATGCCTACAATCGCGCTATTGTTGAGGGTGGAACCTATGGCGAATTGCGTAGCGCCAAGCTCGGTATGATTCTCGCCACCCGAGCCGGGCTTTGGGATATCGCCAAGATCCAGGGCATTACCGTATTACTGGCCTTTGCCTTCACCAAACCGCTGCTCGCGCTTTTGGGGTACTCCGAGAGCTACGCACGGATCTTTCAATTTGATGTTGTTGGTGTAAGTTTGCAATTGCTCTTGATGAGCCTACTCAATGTCTATTTTTATCTCGATCTGCGTAGTCGCAGTGTGTTGCTCACCGTGATGTTTCTGCTGGGGAACTTTTTCTTTACTTGGGCAACGTTGTGGTTTGGCCCCTTCTTTTATGGTCTGGGATTCCTGGGGGCGCTCTTTGTCGCCGATGTTCTTGGGCTCTACTTACTGGCTTGGGATTTGAGAAGGATCGACTATCTGACCTTTGTGCGGGCGCGATGAGGATGCATATGAAAAACGATGAGAGCGTAATTTTGGTGATCGGCGGAGCCGGTTTTATTGGTTCGCATACGGTTGATCTGTTGTTGGAGGAAGGGCATCGCGTTCGTGTTCTGGATAATTTTTCGACGGGACGCCGAGAAAATCTACCCGAGCACGCCCGTAATTTAGAAATCGTTGCGGGCGATCTCGAAGATGCAAATTGTTTGCGTAACGCTTGTAC
>DDOU01000034.1:1052-3384 GCA_002341825.1 Candidatus Igneacidithiobacillus taiwanensis
GCGCGGAAGCAAGGTGCGCGGCTCGTCTATGCCTCCTCGGCAGCGGTCTACGGCGACCCCGAAATCCTACCGGTACGCGAAGAGGGGACCATTCGTCCGATCTCGCCCTACGGTCTCGAAAAATATAGCAATGAACTCTACGCCGAGCTCTATGGCAGGATGCACGGGCTTTCACAGCTTGGTCTGCGCTATTTCAATGTCTACGGTCCTCGGCAGGATCCCCATTCCCCCTACAGTGGGGTGATTTCCCGTTTCATCGAGCAAATACGTCGTGGAGTGCCGCTAACCGTGCGGGGCGATGGTCTACAGGAGCGCGATTTCATCCATGTTTCCGATGTGGCGCGCGCCAACGTCAGGGCGTTGACGACTGCGGTAAACGGTGTGGTCAATGTCGCCAGTGGCCAGCCGTGTACGATTCGGCACTTGGCCAAGATGCTGCTCGCCCTCGCCGGTCGAGACGAGGAGATTCAGTGGGTTCCGAGCTTGCCCGGTGACATTCGGCATTCGCAGGCAGATATTTCGCGTATGGCCGAACGATTGCTGCACCCAAGCATGCCTCTGCGCGAGGGATTGAGGGAGATGCTGTCTTTGGCAAAACCGAACTGGGCCGCTGCAGATGTGTCAGTGCCGTAGAGCTTACTCTGGTTGCGCCGACCTTGCGTTAGGCCATTGATCCTCGTATAGTTTGCGCCTCGTTCAGGGGAGAAAGGCCCGGTCGTCCCTCGCCCCGCTCGCTACATCATTCAAAAGGAGATTCAACAATGACCGAAGCAAATTTTGTTCTTGCCGCGCAGACGCGGAGCGAAGAGGGACGGCGCGCCAGCCGTCGGATGCGGCGCTCGGGCAGAATCCCTGCCGTTGTCTACGGAGATGGCAAGCCAGCGCAGTCGATCAGTCTCGACATGTTTGCAGCGCAGAAATTCTTGGCTAACGAGCAGGTATTCAGCAGTGTCATCAGCCTGAATCTCGATGGCGTCCAGGAAAGCGTTTTGATCCGCGACCTGCAGATGCATCCGTACAAGGCGCAGATTCTGCACGTCGATTTCATGCGCGTGCATCAGGGCGAACTAGTGACGCTAAATGTGCCGATCCATCTCCTCAACGAACACAGCGCCGTTGGCGTGAAAATGGGTGGTGGACTTCTGCACCGCGCCTTGACGGAAGTCGAAATCCAGGCGCCAGTGGGCAATCTGCCCGATGCCATCGAGGTCGACGTGGCTGCCCTGCAAGTAGGTGAGAGCATCCATTTGTCGGATCTGCAAGTGCCCGCAGGCGTGGTCCTGACCGCGCTCAAGCACGGCGACGACAAGGAAGTGGTGTCGATCCATGCACCGCATGGTCCGGCAGCCGACGAGGCCGAGGGCGGAGCTGCAGCGGAGTAAGCCGCAGTGGATTGGTTGATTGCCGGATTGGGCAATCCTGGAGCCGAGTATGCAAAAACCCGCCACAATGCGGGTTTTTGCTTTGTACAGGCACTGGCCACGCAGCATGCCGCGTCCTGGCGATGGGAAAAGTCCTGGAAGGCCGAATGGGCGCGGATACAGCGTCCTGATCTCGATCTTCTCCTCGTGCAGCCGCAGGACTTCATGAATCGCTCCGGCGCGCCGGTGCAGCAAGCCGCTGCATTTTATCGCATCCCACCGGCGCGCATCCTGATCGTACACGACGAGCTGGATTTGGCGCCAGGTATCGCGCGCTTCAAGTGGGCGGGAGGGCATGGTGGCCACAACGGCTTGCGCGACCTCGATCGTGCTCTGGGTACCCGAGATTATTGGCGTCTGCGCATCGGTATCGGGCATCCCGGACATAAGGATCGTGTGGTCGACTACGTTCTTGGCCGACCCACGGCAGCTGAGGATGCAGAAATACACCGCGCCATTTCCCGCAGCCTTGCGGTCCTCGAAGACTTTCTTGGCGGCAAACAGGACGCGGCCATGAAAACCCTACATAGCGAATAGGAGCCCTCCATGAGTCTGGCTTGCGGTATTGTCGGTTTACCCAACGTTGGTAAATCCACCCTCTTCAACGCGATCACCAAGGCAGGGATCGCCGCAGAAAACTATCCCTTCTGCACTATTGAACCCAATGTTGGTTTGGTGAGTGTTCCCGATCCCCGTTTGCAGGCACTGGCTGCCATCGTGCGTCCTCAGAAAGTGGTGCCCGCTACCGTCGAATTTGTCGATATTGCCGGCTTGGTGGCCGGGGCCGCCCAGGGCGAGGGGCTCGGCAATCAGTTCCTTGCCCACATCCGCGAAACCGACGCCATTGCCCTGGTAACACGCTGTTTTGCCGATCCCAACGTGGTGCATGTACAAGGCAAAGTCGATCCCGT
>DDOU01000162.1:0-155 GCA_002341825.1 Candidatus Igneacidithiobacillus taiwanensis
GGCGTTGGCGAGCGGACCCGCGAGGGCAACGACTTCTACCACGAAATGACAGAGTCCAAGGTTATCGACAAGGTGGCCTTGGTTTACGGGCAGATGAACGAGCCACCCGGCAACCGTTTGCGCGTTGGTCTTACGGGTCTGACCATGGCGGAGCA
>DDOU01000162.1:200-529 GCA_002341825.1 Candidatus Igneacidithiobacillus taiwanensis
TACACCCTGGCGGGTACCGAAGTATCGGCGCTGCTCGGGCGTATGCCCTCGGCGGTGGGTTATCAGCCGACGCTGGCGGAAGAAATGGGCAAGCTCCAGGAACGCATTACCTCTACCAAGGTGGGTTCCATCACCTCGGTACAGGCGGTGTACGTGCCGGCAGACGATCTCACCGATCCTTCTCCGGCCACGACCTTCGCCCACTTGGACGCAACGGTGGTGTTGTCGCGACAGATTGCGGAGCTCGGCATCTACCCCGCCCTCGATCCCCTCGACTCCTTCAGTCGTCAGCTCGACCCGCAAATCGTTGGTCAGGAGCACTACGACGT
>DDOU01000162.1:571-1127 GCA_002341825.1 Candidatus Igneacidithiobacillus taiwanensis
GGCATGGATGAACTCTCCGCCGACGATAAGGTCTTGGTGGGGCGGGCGCGCAAGATTCAGCGCTTCCTCTCGCAGCCCTTCTTCGTGGCCGAGGTCTTCACCGGCAGCCCGGGTACCTATGTTTCCCTCAAAGAAACCATCCGCGGCTTCAAAGCCATCGTTAGCGGTGAGTACGACCATCTGCCCGAGCAGGCCTTCTACATGGTGGGTACCATCGACGAAGCCTTGGCCAAGGCCCAGAAGCTGCAGCAGGGCTGATCGACGCCATGGCGATGCAAATCGATGTGCGCGTGGTAAGTGCCGAGGGCAGCGTCTACGAGGGCCAGGCGGAAATGGTCGTGGCGCCGGGGCAGATGGGTGAGTTGGGGATTTTGCCTCGACATGCCCCGTTGCTCACCGGCCTACGGCCCGGCGAGTTGCGCATCAAAAATGGGGCGGAAACCGAGTATCTCTTCGTCAATGGGGGGATTCTCGAAATCCAGCCGGATTGCGTGACGGTTTTGGCCGATTCGGCCGAGCGGGCGGCGGACATCGACGAAGCCAAGGCCAGGGCCGC
>DDOU01000162.1:1193-5819 GCA_002341825.1 Candidatus Igneacidithiobacillus taiwanensis
CGTCTGAAGGCACTGCAGCGGCTCCGGGACCAAGGCATTTTGCGCTAAGGTCTGCAAGTCTAGCGCACCCTCATGGCCCCAGCGCAGTCGCGTACTGGGGCCTCTTTATTGGAGAATCCGATGAGCATCGACGTTGTTGTTCTAGCGGCTGGCAAAGGTACGCGTATGCGCTCGGCCTTGCCAAAGGTGCTGCAGCCGTTGGCACAACGGCCTTTGTTGGCCCATGTGCTGGCCACGGCGCGTGCTATCCGCGGCTTGCGGCAGCTGCATGTGGTCATCGGCCATGGCGCGCCGGCGGTGCGCAACGCCTTTGCCGAAGACATCGATGTCCTCTGGCACGAACAGGCGGAGCAGCGCGGTACCGGCGACGCCTTGCGTACGGCGCTATCGGGTCTGCATTCGGCCGAGCGCGTACTGGTGCTCTACGGAGACGTTCCCCTCCTGCAAGCGCAAACCCTTGCGGATTTCATTGCGGCAGTGCCCGAAAACGCGCTGGGTCTCTGCACCGGCATCTTGGCGGACCCCCACGGCTACGGTCGCATTCTGCGTGGGGCCAATGGCCGGGTACAGGCAATTCGCGAGGAGCGTGACTGCAGCCCGAAAGAGCGGCAAGTTGCCGAGGTCAACCTTGGTATCCTGCTGCTACCGGCGGCCCCGCTGGCGCGCTGGCTTGGGCAGCTGCAGCCCGCAAATGCGCAGGGGGAATACTACCTGACGGATCTGATCGGCCTGGCGGTAGCCGAGGGGATCCCGGTCGAGCCGTTCTGTCTGCCGGATCCGCAGGAGGCCCTCGGCGTAAACGATGCCGCGCAACTCGCCGAGGTGGAGCGCCTCTATCAGCGCCGGCAGCTTACCGCCCTGCAAAAGGCGGGCTTACGCTGTGCCGACCCGGCACGCTTCGATCTGCGCGGCGAGCTTCGCTTCGGTGCCGACTGCTGGATCGAGCCCAACGTTATCATCGAGGGCCAAGTAGTATTGGGTGACCGGGTGCGGATTGGTGCTGGCGCCATCTTGCGCGACGTCGAAATTGCCGACGATGTCGAAATCCTGCCCTATTCGCTCCTGGAGGGGGCGAAGATTGGTGCGGCGGCGCGCATTGGCCCCTTTGCGCGCATCCGTCCGGGAACGGAGATTGGTGCCGCCGCCCATATTGGTAACTTCGTCGAAGCCAAAAAAGTAATTCTGGGGGCCGGCAGCAAGGCCAATCACCTGAGTTACCTGGGGGACGCTGAAATCGGCCAGGGCGTGAACATTGGGGCTGGTGTCATTACCTGCAATTACGATGGCGCCAACAAGCACCGCACGGAAATTGGTGACGAGGTTTTCGTCGGCTCCGATACCCAGTTGATTGCCCCAGTAAAAGTCGGCGCTGGTGCGACCATTGGTGCCGGTAGTACCATCACCCGCGAGGTTCCGGCTGGCGGGCTGACCTTGAGCCGTAGCCCGCAGAAGTCGATTGCTCACTGGCGACGGCCGAAAAAATCCGGTACACCTGCCTAAACCGAAACTTTAGGAGTCCCGTATGTGTGGAATCGTTGGCGGCGTTGCCGCAGCGGATGTGGTCCCCGTCATTTTGGAGGGATTGCGGCGCTTGGAGTACCGTGGCTACGATTCGGCGGGCTTGGCCTTTCTGGATGCCGACGGAGCCTTGCAACGGCGGCGTAGCGTTGGACGGGTTGCCGAGCTGGCGGCACTGCACGCTGCCGAGGGCTTTGCCAGCGGCATCGGCATTGGCCACACCCGTTGGGCAACCCATGGTGGTATCGCCGAGCAGAATGCCCATCCCCTCATTTCCTCGGAAGAGATTGCCGTCGTCCACAACGGCATCATCGAAAACTACCAAAATCTGCGCCAGCGCCTGCAGGCCTTGGGCTACGCCTTCAGTTCCGAGACCGATACCGAGGTCATCGCCCACCTGGTGCACTGGTATCGTAGCCAGCTGCCGAGTCTGTTGGCGGCGGTGCAGGCGGCCAGTCGCGAGCTCCAGGGCGCTTATGCCTTTGCCGTGCTCAGCCGGCGCGACCCCGGCAACCTCATTCTGCACCGACGTGGCTGCCCGCTTCTGCTAGGCGTGGCCGAGGGGGGGCGCTATTTTGCCTCGGATGTAGCGGCACTCCTGCCGGTAACGCGGCGGGTGCTGTACTTGGAAGACGGCGATTTTGCTGCGCTGACGCAAGATCATTTTCAGCTCCGGGATGTGGATGGCGTGGCACTGCAGCGGGAGGAGCACTGGAGCCAGCTCAGTTCCGCCGCCATCGACCTTGGACCGTATCGGCATTTCATGCAGAAAGAGGTCCACGAGCAACCCCGCGCCATTGCCGACACCCTCGAGGGCGCCTTGGGCGACGAGTTCTCCATCGACCAGCTCTGGGGCGAAGGGGCCGAGGAGCGCCTGCGACAGATCGACCGGGTGCTATTCCTCGCCTCCGGAACCAGCCATTACGCAAGTCTGGTGGGGCGGCAGTGGATCGAGTCCCTGGCGGGCATCCCCGCCCAGGCCGAACTAGGTCACGAATATCGGTATCGGGAGAGCATTGCCGATCCGCGGCAGCTGGTGGTTACCCTGTCGCAGTCCGGCGAGACTCTCGATACTTATGAGGCCCTGCGTCACGCCCAGGCCCTCGGGCATACCCATACCCTGTCGATTTGTAACGTGGCCGAGAGCGCGATTCCGCGCGCCTCGGCCCTGCGCTTTCTTACCCGTGCCGGGCCGGAAATTGGGGTGGCCTCTACCAAAGCCTTCACTACCCAACTGGTGGCACTCTATTTGCTGGCGCTCAGCCTTGCCGTGGTGCGCGGGCGCATCGATGCCGCAGCGCTGCAAACGCAGCGCGAAGCCTTGCGGCAGCTGCCGGGTAGCGTGCAACAGGCGCTCAACCTCGAGCCGCAAATCCAGCTTTGGGCAAGCCAGTTTGCCGACAAGGAGCACGCTCTCTTTCTTGGCCGCGGCCTGCATTACCCCATCGCCCTCGAGGGCGCCCTCAAGCTCAAGGAAATTTCCTACATCCACGCCGAAGCCTACCCCGCCGGAGAGCTCAAGCATGGTCCCCTGGCCTTGGTAGATGCGCGAATGCCGGTGGTGGTCATTGCCCCCAACGACCGCCTGCTCGAAAAGCTCGCCGCCAATATGCAGGAAGTCCACGCCCGCGGCGGCCAGCTCTACGTGTTTACGGACCTCGACAGCCATTACCAGGCGAGCAGCGGGGTGCATGTCATCCGCCTACCGCGGCATGTCGGCCTGCTCTCGCCGGTTTTGCATGCCATCCCGGTACAGCTGCTTGCCTATCATGCCGCCTTGGTCAAGGGCACCGACGTCGATCGCCCCCGCAACCTCGCCAAAGCAGTCACGGTCGAGTAGAGCGCACGCTGCCCATCACGTTGTGTCCACAGGTAACAAAGTTGCATAAGCTCAGAAACCTTTGGCACTCCTCTATGGAGGTACTCCTCTCTCTGCCCAAGGTTTTCGCAATTTCCCTGGTCACTACCTTCATAATGAATAAGAATCATTCTTGACAAAGTACTCGTTATCAGGAATCCTTGTGCTCACCACCAAACAAGTCGGGAGCAAGAAGTGATTCGAGGATTTCTGAAAACGCTGTTGTGGACCAGCTCTTCCCTCTGTTGGAGCGCCGTGGCTTGGGGTGCCTTACCGGGGCCGGGAGAGGACTCGGCAGCTGCCGGGCAAACCGGCGTCGCCCCGCGTTACCTCAGCAACTACTCTCATCTCGTTGATGGCGTGTCTTGGGCCGGCCATCTGGATACTGAGCTTTTCAGCAATCTTTCCGGCGGCATCAAGCGTGGCGCCAGTAACGATACTGCGGGGCAGCTGGGCCTGCAGTGGGATAGCGAAAAGGCGGGGATGTGGAAGGGCGGCCAAATCAATCTTTCTACTTTTGCGACCTACAGCAGTGCCGAGCAAACGGATTTCAGCGGTGATCAGCAGGTGGCGAGCAACATCTACGCGCCAAACGGGATTCGCCTGTACGAGGCCAATTATCGGCAGCAATGGACGCCATGGTTGGCTACCCGGGTGGGCTTCACCGATTTCAATCTCTACTTCGATGTGGCGAGTAATGCCCTGCAGCTCATCAACAGCTCGTTTGGGCTGACGCCGACCATCGCGGTGAATGTACCGGCAGCGCCAACCTATCCTTACAGCGGCCTTGGTTTCATCGTTAGCACCCATGGTAGCAACTGGAGCAGCAAGGCGGGGATTTTTCAGGGCGATGCCCTGCATCCCTGGAGTGGGACCTTTGATCGAGGTTATCTCGCGCTTTGGGAAGGCGCCCTGCACCTGGGCCAGGAGGATGGCGATGACCCTGACGACGACACCGAAACCTTTGGACAATGGGTGTTCAAGCTGGGGGCCTGGCACTATCAGCAGCCCCGTTTTGATGAGGTCGAAGATCTTGGCCCCAGCAGCAGCGGGCTTTACGGGGTGGTGGAGGCGCACTATGACGTCGGTGGGGTGCAGCTTGGGCCTTTCCTGCAATGGGGTGCCTCGACCGCTACGCAAAACATCGTGCCGTGGTACTTGGGGTTGGGTACCAAAATTTCGCACTTTGTGCCCGGGCGCCCTAACGACGCCCTCTCCATAGGCTTCGCGCGGGCGGGGTTTCGTGCCGC
>DDOU01000162.1:5850-11291 GCA_002341825.1 Candidatus Igneacidithiobacillus taiwanensis
CCTACGGGCAGTCGCTTACACAGTGCTGAAACCGCCTACGAAATTACCTATGTGGCCAAGCTAAATGACCACGTTAGCATTCAACCCGATTTGCAGTACATCACCCACCCCAGCGGTATCTATCCCAATGCCCTGGTGGGGATTCTCCGCCTGCATCTGGAGTTTTCCTGACCCGGTAGCTTTCTCCTCACTCGTCTCCGTAGCCGATTGCGCGCCTCCGGGCGCGCTTTTTTGGGTTGACAGCCATCCTTGGGCGTAGGAGTATTCGCAACATAGTTGCATTTATGGAGATTGCCGCAATGTTACTTCGCAAAACGCTTGTTTCTTCCCTGGCGCTTGGCTGGGGATTGCTCTTTTTGGGGCTGGGCAGCGCCGAGGCGGCCGCGATCAAGGCGGTCGGGGTGGAAAACGAATACGCCAATGTCATCAGCCAAATCGGTGGACCCTATGTGCAGGTACAGGCCATCGAAAGCAATCCCAATACCGACCCGCATACCTTTGAGGCGAGCCCTGCCGTAGCCCAGGAGGTAGCCGCCGCACAGCTGGTAGTGCGCAATGGCCTGGGCTACGACAGCTGGGCGAAGAAGATCCTTGCTGCCCATCCCAATTCGGCGCGCAAGGTGATTGTGGTGCAGGATCTCTTAGGCCTGCCGAGCAGTACGCGCAATCCGCACCTTTGGTACAAGCCCGAGACCATGCCCAAGGTGGCGGCGGCGGTGGCGGCAGCGCTGACGGAGATGATGCCAGCGCAAAAGAGCTACTTTGCAGCACGGGTGAAGGCCTTCGATGCCTCGCTACAGCCGTGGTTTGCCGGGTTGCGCGCCTTTCGCAGCAAGTACCCGCATCTGCCGGTGGCGGTAACCGAGCCGGTGGCGGACTACATGCTCGAGGCGGCGGGCTGCGATATCAAGACTCCCTGGGCCTTGCAGGCGGCCATCATGAATGGCACCGATCCGGCACCCCAGGATGTCAGCACCCAGAATGCCCTCTTTCAGCGTCATCAGGTCAAAGTTTTCCTCTATAACCAGCAGGTAACCGACAGCCTGACGCAGTCGTTTCTACACAATGCCAAAGCGGCAAAAATTCCGGTGGTAGGGGTGTATGAGACCATGCCCACGGGCTATGACTACCAGCGCTGGATGATGGCCGAGTTGAATGCCTTGGAGCGGGCGGTAAGCCAAGGGCAATCGACCACCGTCTTGCACTGACTCTTGCCAGCCGGGCGAGCACGCTCTAGGCTCCTGGGAGTTTTTCCTGGGAGCCTTTTCATGTTGCATTCGCGCTGGGATTTCCTGCCCTCTTGGTCGACCATGATCCACGACCGCCTCTGGTCTTGGGCAGGACATCTGCTGGCGGCGGCGCTGGTTCTTCTCATTGGAATTGCGATAGCGCATTGGCTTGGCCGGCTCGCTGCTCGCGCCCTCGAGCGCTTTCATTATGATCTGACCCTGGCGCGTTTCCTCGATTCCGCCATCAAGATTGCGCTGTACTTGGTCGTTTTCGTGGCCGCCCTCGGCCAGTTGGGGGTGGAGACGACTTCTTTGCTGGCCATGCTCGGTGCGGCGGGTTTGGCCATTGGCCTGGCTCTGCAGAAGTCTTTGAGCGACTTTGCCGCGGGTGTTTTGCTGCTTCTGCTGCGACCCTATACCGTTGGCGATCTCGTGGAAGTGGCGGGTATTTCTGGGACCGTAGAGCGCATTCATCTTTTTCAGAGCATCCTCATCAGCAGCGACAATCGGCGCCTCTCGGTGCCCAACGGTAAGATCGTCAGCGGGGTAATCACCAACAATTCGGTGTTGGGGCAGCGGCGCATCGATCTTGTTTTGGCCATCGCCCAAGATGCGGATTTGCGCCGCGCCCTCGGCATCCTACCCGAAGTGGTTGCCGCCGAGACACGGGTATTGGCAGATCCCGCCCCCAGCTACGGGGTGCTGGAGCTCACGGAAACCAGCGTGCAACTGTTCGCCCGCCCTTGGGTGCTGGCGGCGGACTACGCCAACACCCGCAGTGCCCTGCTCGAGGCCATCAAGGTAGCCTTTGACGAGGCTGGCGTTGCCCTAGCCTCGCGCCAAACCTTGGCGGTCTCCCACACGGAACCCGCTGCTTCTTGAGCGGAAAGCGCAGCGATCGACTCCTGGCCGCGGTGCTGACGGCATTTTTGCGCCTGTGCGCGGCCTTGCCGCGCCCCCTGCGGGTGCTGCTCGGTAATTTCTTGGGGGAGCTGGCCATGCTCGTGCCGCGGGCACGCCGGGTGGCGCGCATCAACCTGGGCTTGGCTTTTCCGGAGTTATCGCCACGTGCGCGCCGGCGCCGGCTGCGTGTCCATTTCCAGCAGCTAGGGCAGGCCTTTGTCGAGCTGGGGCCGCTTTGGTTTTGGCCGCTGGCGCGCAGCCTGGCCCTGATCCGTGCGGTGCGCGGCGCGGAGCTGGTGGATGCCGCCCTGACTGAGGGCAAGGGGGTAATCCTGTTTACCGCCCATCTGGGGGCCTGGGAGGCGGCGGTGCAGTACATCGGCCAGCGTTGGCCGGTGACGGTGCTCTACATGCCCACCCGCAATCCTGCCATCAATGCGCGCATGGTGGCAGGCCGCGGGCGTAGCGGCGCGCGCTTGGTGGCCAAGGAGGGCGGTATTCGCCCCTTACTGCAGGCGCTGCAAAAAGGGGAAGTCGTGGGGGTGCTGCCAGACCAAAACGTCGACCCCAAGGAAGGGGTCTTTGCACCCTTCTTTGGGCGCCCGGCCTGCACCACTCCCCTGCTTGGGCGCTTGGCGCAGCGGCGTGGTAGCCCGGTCTTCGGCCTCTTTGCCTATCGATTACCGGCTGGGCGCGGCTTTACGATCGAGATCCTGCCCATGCCTGCGGGTTTTCCGAGTGGTTGCGACGAAGACGATGCCGCGACCATGAATGATGTTCTCGAGGCTGCCATCCGCAAGGCGCCGGAGCAATATTGGTGGGTGCATCGTCGCTACAAAGACCCCGCCCCCGGCTGGGAATACCCCTACTGAGGGGGGCTTGAAAAGCATTTTTGCGGTCCCCAATTTCCGAGCAGGTGAGTGACAGCCAATGCAAGGAGGTTCGTATGAGTCAGGAAAAAACCCCAGCTCCCGTCCAGGTATTGGATCCTGTGGAGCAGATTTTTGATGCGGTACTACCGGGCTTCTTCCGGCCGATGCAGGGCGCTACGGGTACCCGACCCAACATTGCCCATATCGATGTCATCGACCGCGACAACGAGATTGTGGTCAAGGCCGAGGTAGCCGGTGTCGATAAAGACAAGCTCGACATTCAGGTACACGGCAATCAGGTGTACATCAGCGGCAGCAAGGAAGAAGAAGTCAACAAGGAAGAAGGCAAGGTCATCTATCGCGAGCGTCGATACGGGAATTTCTCGCGTACCATCCAGCTGCCAGTGGATGTAGACGCCGGCCAGAGCAAGGCCAGTTATAAAGACGGTGTGCTGGAATTGGTGCTGCCTAAGGCCGAGTCGGCCAAGCGGCGCAAGATCGCCATCGAGTGATCCACAGCGCAACACGCAAGGGGGCTGCGGCCCCCTTTTTTCATTGCACCGTAACGGGACGTTCTGCCGAGCCCGTTTGACCGTTGTTGTCGACCCAGCGCAAGCGCAGCATGCCATTCTTTTCTACGCGCACAGGAAAGGCCAGGTAGGGGTTGGGGCTCATCATGGCCGAGCAATCGAAGGAGCACAGGGGCTTGCCGTCGAGCTCTACGGTCACTTGCGTAATGAAGCTTGCCTTGCCGGCCTCTTGGGCGGTTTCCATGGTATGGAAGAGCAGGGTGCGCACTTCGACGATTTCGCCCGCGCGCACTCGTTGTGGCACCTCGAGCAGGATGCCTTGTTCCCGCCGGCCAATGAAACTGCTGGTGGTTGCCAGAAGGCTCATGGTTTTTTCTCCGTAGATTTTTTGAGAAGAGGCGCCAGCGGCAGACCGACGCGGACCGGCGCTGGCGCCGAGGCAAAGAGTTGCCCACGGTTGCTGCGGGCCACCACGCGCACGGCGCTATCCTGAAAGACCTTTACCCGCAGGTAGCAAGCGGCGCGACCATTGGCGGGGCTGCAGTGGAAAATGGCCGCCAAGGGGGTGGGATTGTGGTCGACGAATATATAGAGCGCCTCAATATAGTCGTCGCTGTGCATGGGGTGGTCGACGGCCACGGAAACCGGCACCGAGAGAGGATCCTCGACGGTAGTGGGCACGCGCAGGCGAAGCTTGGGCGAGGGCGGCAACTGATCTTTGGCGACGGTAGCCTGCAAGGCCGCCTCGAGACTTTCGGCGGCAAAGGCCGCGGCGGGCCAGGTATCCAGTTGGGCGGCTTGGGCGATGCGCGTGCCCACCAGCGTGGCGCCGACGGCCAGGCTGCTCGCCATGGCGCTCAAACGCAGGAATTCCCTTCGTTGCATGCTCTTCTCCGAATGCTGCGGTTGCCAATCAGCCTACAGCATAGTCGACGATGCCGCGGCTGACAAAGCGGCTATTTGCCAATACAAAAGCGCGAAAAGATTTCACCAAGAATTTCCTCGACATCGACAGCGCCGGTGATTTGCCCGAGGGCCGCGGCCGCGTCGCGCAAGCCCTGAGCGACGAGCTCTTCGGCGCCCGCGTGTAGCTGCATGGCGGCCTCTTGCAGGGCGTTGTCGGCGGCCTCCAGGGCAAGAACGTGCCGCTGCCGGGCCAAATAGGGGGCGCTGTCTTCGCCACCCACGACCGCGCGCAGATGCGCGCGCAAGTCCGCAAGCCCGGCGCCGGTGCGCGCCGAGATGCCAAAACTGGGTGGGCCAAGTTCGGGCGGGCAAAACGCCGGCAGCAGGTCCACTTTGTTCCAGAGCAAGGTGCAGCGTTGCGCATCGAGTTCGGCAAGGATGGTGGCATCTTCCGCTTGCCAGCCGCTGCTGGCATCGAGCAGCAGCAGCACCCAATCGACCCGCGCCAAGAGCGCCCGGCTGCGCCGCACCCCTTCTTGCTCTACCGGATCATCGCTCTCGCGCAGACCGGCGGTATCCAGTAGCTCCACCGGTAGGCCATTGAGGGTGATTTCTTCGCGCAGGATGTCGCGGGTAGTGCCCGCAATGGGGGTGATGATGGCCGTGTCGCGACCGGCTAGGGCATTGAGCAGGCTCGATTTTCCGACATTGGGGCGGCCGAGCAGGGCAACCCGGGCGCCGCGACCGAGCTTTGCCCCCTGCCGACTTTGTTGCAGCAGGGTTTGCAACTGCTGCTGCACGCCCTGGAGCTGTTGGGCGATCGCCGCCATATGCGCCTCGCCCAAGTCTTCCTCGCTAAAATCGAGGCCTGCCTCGGCAAGGGCAAGGGCGCCGAGAATTTGTTGGCGCAAGGCATCGATACCCTCGGAAAAACGCCCCTCGAGGCTGGCCAGGGCAGCGCGGGCTTGGGAACGACTGCGGGCGTGGATCAGATCCGCCAC
>DDOU01000162.1:11364-11633 GCA_002341825.1 Candidatus Igneacidithiobacillus taiwanensis
TGGGCCACGGCAGCGGCGAGCAGGGCCTCGAGGAGAACCGGGCTACCATGCCCCTGTAGCTCCACGACATCCTCACCGGTGTAGCTGTGCGGGGCAGGAAAGTAGAGGGCGATGCCGCGGTCGAGGAGCTCGCCGTCGCTGCCGTAAAAGGCGCGCAGATAAGCATGGCGGGGCCGCCAGGACCGCGCTGCCGGCAAGCCACAGAGAATATTGGCAATGGCCAAGGCCCGTGGCCCGGAGAGGCGCAGCACCCCAATGCCGGCCTCCCC
>DDOU01000162.1:11670-18355 GCA_002341825.1 Candidatus Igneacidithiobacillus taiwanensis
TCGGGGCACTCAGCCCTCTTTCATCACATGACGGGTGATGAGGTACTGCTGGCCGATCGAGACCACGTTGTTGGTCAGCCAGTAGAGCACCAAGCCGGCGGGGAAGAAGGAGAAAAAGACACCGAAGGCGACGGGCAAAATCGACATGATCTTCTTTTGCACCGGATCCATGGGCGCGGGGTTGAGACGCTGCTGCAAGAACATGCTGATGCCCATGAGCAGAGGCAGGATGTAGTAGGGATCGGGTACGGCCAGATCGTGGATCCAGAGGATGAAGGGCGCCTGGCGTAGGGAAACACTCTCCACCAGCACCCAGTAGAGGGCAATGAAGACCGGCATCTGGATGATGATGGGCAAGCAGCCGGCCATGGGGTTGACCTTTTCGGTGCGGTACAACTCCATCATCTTGGCGCCTAGTTTTTGTCGATCGTCACCACATTCCTTTTTGAGTTGCTCCAGCTTGGGCTGCAGCTTGCGCATATTCGCCATGGAGCGGTAGCTGATGGCCGAGGGGTAAAAGAAAATCACCTTCACGGCAATCACCAGCAGAATGATGGCCAAGCCCCAATTGCCGGTCCAGCTATGGAACCACTTGAGTACCCCATGCATGGGCTCGGCAACGATGGCAAACCAACCATAATCGACGGTCTGCTCGAGACCCCGACCCATACTCGCGAGCAGTTCCTGCTGCTTGGGACCGAGAAAGAGCTGCTGGCGTAGGGTAAAGCTCTGCCCCGGTTGCAGGGTGGGCAGGGCCTGCTGTACCCCCGCCACGTAGTTACCAGCCTCGGGGCGAGCATAAAGTTGCACCGCCGCGTGCGGCTCCGGCAGCACCGCCTGCAGAAAATAATGATCGGTCATACCTGCCCAACCGGGTCCAACATCCTGCTGCGGATGGTCGCGTAGGTCGGAAAAACTCTTCTCGCTCAGGTTGCCGTTGTGCATCAACACCGCACCGGTAAAGATCGACATGAACCAGTGGCTCTGGGTGCGGTCGTTGCGCAGAATTTGGTCGAAATAGCTGCCCTGCCAGGGCTCCGTGCCGGTGTTGGTGACGCGGATGTCTTCGGTGACCACATAGTTGTGGGGAGCGAAAGAAAAGGTCTTCTCAACACGCAAGGGGCCGGCTTGGCCACTGAGGGTGATGGGCGCCCCTGGGGTAACGCTCGCCGGCGCCGAAAATTGCGGATGCAGAACCTGTCCGTCGGCAGCAACAAAGCCGCTCTGTTGTGCCGTTAGTCGCGCGGCGCTGCTATCGAGAATCGGATAGGGCGCTGGGTTGTCGACGGCAATGGGGTATTTGCGTAGCCCCAGATTTTGGATATCGCCGCCCTGCAAATAGATCTTGCCGGTATAGAGGGGGGTCTCGAATGCAACACTCGGACCAGTCCCTACTGGCAAATTGGCCGCCGTTGGCACCGGGCTTACGGGGCTGGCTGGCGCTGCCGCACTACTAACCGGTGCCGCCGCCGGGCTCTGCACCGATTGGGTCGCAGCCGTGGGCGTATTTTTGGGGGCGGGCTTGGGATGGGGGGCCAGCCACTCAAACAGCAAGAGCACGATGACCGAGAGGACGACGGCGAGAATGGTACGTTGGGTATCCATGGGGCTCCGTGGTGTCAGGGGACGGGGTCGTACCCCCCCGGGTGAAAAGGATGACAGCGGGCGATGCGTTTCATCCCCATCCAGGCGCCGCGCAACACACCGTAGCGTTCGATGGCCTCACAGGTGTACTGGGAGCAGGTGGGATGATAGCGACAATTTTGCCCGAGAAAGGGGCTGAGGGCGAGTTGATAGCCGCGGATCAGCAGGACGGCGCCGCGACGAAAGATGCGCATCAGCGCAGCACGGCGGCAAGGCGGCGGCAGAGCGCCGCGTAATCCGCATCGCGCGCTGCCGGCCGGGCGACGATCATGATATCTTGGGCCAAGGCACGCCCGGGGCTCTGGCGGAAGGCTTCGCGCAAGCGCCGCTTGAGGCGGTTGCGCAGCACCGCCTTGCCGACCTTGCGGCTCACCGCCAGCCCCAGGCGGGCGTGGCCGAGCTCATTGTCGCGGCGAAAAAAGACCAGTTCTGGAAAACTGCGCTTTTGCCCCTCGCGCAAGGTCCGCTGGATCTCGGCCTTGCTACGCAGGCGATCGTTGCGGGTGAACGCCTGGCTGCTCATTCCTTACGGGCAGAGCTTGTACCGACCCTTGGCACGGCGACGCTTGAGGACCAAGCGGCCGGACTTGGTCGCCATGCGAGCACGGAAACCGTGGGTGCGCTTGCGATGCACGACGCTGGGCTGAAAAGTGCGCTTCATGATGTCTACCCCAAAATTTCGTAAGGGCAGAGAAGATAAGGAGAAGCCCCGCTAAAGTCAAGGCGAATGGCCAGCATTGGGGCGGACGGGCCGGCTACTCGCTCCAGGCGTTGGCCAGGGACTCGGCCTGCTGCAGTACCAATTCTACGGCATCGGCTTGCTGGTCGGGCGGATACTTCCATTTTTGCAGGGTGCGCCGTACCAGGATGCGCAGTCGCGCCCGTACGCTTTCGCGCACCTGCCAATCCACGGTAGTGCTGGCGCGCAGTTTTTCGGTGATCTCGACGGCAATCTTCTTTAGGATCTCGTCGCCGAGTTCGCGTACGGCGCTTTCGTTGTTGGCGAGCGCGTCATAGAAGGCGATTTCGTCGGGGCTCAGGCCCAGTGCCGTCTCGCGCTCCAGCACCTGCTGGAACTCCTTGGCCATTTGGATCAATTCTTCGATGACCTGCGCCGTCTCGATGGCGCGGTTGTGGTATCTGCGCAGGGTTTCGAGCAGGCGGTCGCCGTATTTTTTCTCTTGCACCACATTGTTGCGTGCCCGCGCCTTGATCTCATCGCGCAGCAGTTTCTCGAGGAGTTCCACGGCCAGATTACGGCTTTCCATCTGCCGCACGTCTTCGAGAAACGCGTCCGACAGCAGGCCGATATTGGGCTTGTCGAGCCCCGCCAGGGCGAAAATATCGGCCACACCATCGGCAACGATGGCATTGTCGAGAATCTGCTTGAGTGCGCTGTTTTTGGCTTCGTTGGCGCGTTTTTGATCGACGGTGGTGAACTTGGTGATGGCCGTCTTGATCGCCGAGAAAAAGGCGATTTCCTTACGCAGCGCGGCGGCCTCGTCGAGGGTGCCGCAGAGGGCGTAGGCCTTGTTTACGGCGACCATGGTGTCGAGAAAGCGCTGCTTGCCATCCTTCAGCCCGAGCAGGTGGTTGGCGCAGGGCACCAGCAGGGCCGTCGCCTCCGTCTCAAAGTCGCTGTAATCAAAGCCGTGCATCATGCCGCGCAGGATGTCGATCTTTTCCAGCAATACCGCCAGCGCTTCGGCGGCGTTGTGGGTGGGATCACCCTTGCCTTTGGCCTCGGTGTAGGTTTTGAGCGCGGCCTTGAGCTCGTTGGCGATGCCGATGTAGTCCACCACCAGGCCGCCGGGCTTGTTCTTGAACACCCGGTTCACCCGCGCAATGGCCTGCATCAGGTTGTGGCCTTTCATGGGCTTGTCCACATACATGGTGTGGCAGCAGGGTGCATCAAAGCCGGTGAGCCACATGTCGCGCACAATCACCAGCCGTAGCGGGTCGTTGGCATCCTTGAAGCGCTTTTCCAGCCGTTTTTTGACTTGTTTGCTGTACAGATGCGGCTGCAGCAGCTCCTTGTCGGCCGCCGAACCGGTCATGATGACCTTGATGGCACCTTTTTCCGGATCGTCGTCGTGCCAGTCGGGACGCAAGGCGACGATGGCTTGGTAGAGTTGGGCGCAGATGTCGCGGCTCATGCACACGATCATGGCCTTGCCATCGAGTGTGCTGCTGCGGGTCTCGAAATGCTCGACCAAATCCTGCGCTATCTGTGCCAAACGCGGTGCTGCCCCCACCAGCTTTTCCAGCGCCGCCCAGTCGCTTTTGGTCTTTTCGCGGCTGGCGATGTCCTCTTCGTCTTCCACGACCTCGTCTACCCGGGCATTGAGGGCGTCGATTTCGGCTTGTTTCACGTCCAGTTTGGCTAGGCGACTCTCGTAGTAGATGGGTACCGTAGCGCCATCGTCCACGGCATCCTGAATATCGTAGATGCTGACGTAGTCGCCAAACACCGCGCGGGTGTCTTTGTCTTCGAGCGCAATTGGCGTGCCGGTAAAGCCAATGAAGGTGGCATTGGGCAGCGCATCGCGCAGGTGCTTGGCATAGCCAAACACATACTTGCCCGCTTTTTCGTCAAAGCGCCCCTTGGTACCGTACTGGCTGCGGTGCGCCTCATCGGATATGACGACGACATTGGCGCGCGCGGAGAGCAGCGGGTGCTGGTCTTCGGCATCGAGGAGGGCGAATTTTTGCACCGTGGTGAAAATGATGCCGCCTGCCTGCCGCGAGGCCAGCATCTCGCGCAGCTCATCTCGGCTGCCCGCCTGCAAAGGCGTCGTCTTGAGCAAGTCGCTGGCGGCACAAAAGGTGGCAAAGAGTTGGCCGTCCAGATCGTTACGGTCGGTTACCACTACCAGCGTGGGGTTCTTCATTTCCGGCTGCTGCAGCAGCTTGCCCGCATAGCAGGCCATGGTGATGCTCTTGCCGGAGCCCTGGGTATGCCACACCACACCGGCCTTGCGTGAGCCCGGTAGCACTTCCTTACCGTACGTGGCGCGCTCTTCCTGCACGCCAACGGGGGAACTGGCCGCAATCACCGTCGCCCGCACCGCCTCGCGCACGGCATGAAACTGGTGGTAGCCCGCAATCTTCTTGATGACGGCATCGCCATCCTGCTCAAACAACACAAAGTAGCGCAGGTAATCGAGAAAGAGCGCCGGTTGAAAAAAGCCGCGCACTAAGGTTTCCAGCTCCAGTTGCAGGCGCGGGCGATCGTTTTCGTTGGCAATGGTGCGCCAAGGCATCATCCGTTCGGCATTGGCGGTGAGCGAACCCACCCGCGCCGTCCAGCCATCGCTCACCACCAGCGCCTCGTTGCTGTTGAACAGGTCGCTGATTTCTTCCTTGTAGGTTTGCAGCTGGTTGAAGGCATCCCAGATGTCGGTCTGCTCGTTGGCCGGGTTTTTGAGCTCGATGACCGCGAGCGGTAGGCCATTGACGAAGGCCACTAAATCAGGCCGCCGCGGCTGTTTGCTGCCGGTAACCGTGAATTGATTGATGACCAAAAATTCATTGCGTTGCGGGTTGGCGAAGTCGATCAGCTGTACTAGGTCGGTTTTCTTTTTCTCCCCTACCGTAAATTCCACATCCACACCTGCAAGCAGCAGCCGATGAAAGCTGCGGTTGCGCAGCACCGCCTGCGGCTCGCTGATGGTTTGCACGATATGCGCGGCCTGTTCCAGCGAAGCAGTTGGAATCTGTGGGTTGATGCGCGCAAGCGCCGCCAGCAGCCGCTCGCGCAGGATCACCTGCCGGTAATCGGCGCGCTCCGGATGCGCGCCCTCGGGCGCGATGTCTGGCCCATGCACATAGTGCCAGCCGGTTTCCTGAAACCAACCTATGCAGGCCTCTTCGAGTTGGTGTTCGTTTAGCATGGTAAAATCCCTGGGCTATTCAGGGCTGCCTGGCAACCGGCTCGGTTTGGGATGAAATAAGAAATTCTTTCTAAGTCAATGTCTAGCACAGACATTGGGTACCTCCTCCATTTGCGATGAAATGGCGACTATGCCCACACCGGGCCTTGACCATAGTGGTCGGCAGGCCTACCATTCTGCGCAATACGACCGACGCCTCTGCACTCTGTGTACGCGTCGGTTTTCATTTGTGGCTCACCAGGGTTATCACGGCTGCGGCCATAACGGCGATGCCCGCGAAACACCAGTTGCACGTCGTGCCGGTTGAAGAAGTCGCTCTCCAATAGGCTGGTAAATTCCCGCCAGGATTCCAGCCGCATGGCCAGATTGTGTCCGCTCGTGGCATCAGTCATGGTCTCGAAGTGCTTGCTGCCCTTGGCTGTCCATTGTGCGATTTGCGCGAAGTAGTCGTCAGGGTGCCGGGCAGGGACTGCGAGAAGTGGCGTGACCGGCTCACTCATGCCTCGGCCTCTGCCATAGCCTCGGTGACGGATAACTCGCCGGAGAGGAGTTTAGGGAGTAGGGTGTCGCGGAGACTGGCCAGAGTCTGATTCGTCTCGTAGTTAGAGAGCAGTGTGCTAATAATTTTTTCCACTTGGGCATTGAAGATATTCAGTACTCCAATGGCTGGGACTACAGCCTGATAATCCATCAAATCCTTCCCACTCACATTTGCTTGCGCGCTACCATGAGCTTTGGACTCGGCATATGCTTTGTATGCTGGATCACGGACAAGGCAAAAGGGATAGCCGATATCACTAACACCGTTGACAGTCGATAAGCGACCGACCCGTTGATTTAAATATGCGACCGAATTGAGCTCTGGAACTAGTCCAGTTTCGCCAACATAACCGGTCATACCAATAACTAAATCTCCTCTTTTGAGCGCAAACCGATCAAGCCCATTCACTGTTTCATGCGCAACAAAAGAGCACCCGGATACGTCAATGATCCCCGGTTTCACATTCCCAATTTTGACCACTGGATGACCTGAGCCTGTCCAGTCCTTAGTCTTAAAAGCGTATCCATTCTGGAAGGATGCAAAGTCAGACAATGAACCAGTCTTCCACCCCCTCGGAATCTCCCCTAGCTCCGAATCCTGCATCTCG
>DDOU01000139.1 GCA_002341825.1 Candidatus Igneacidithiobacillus taiwanensis
CGCTGGCCGATCGCTTGCGGCAGCTACAGCCGGCAGAAATCCTGGTACCCGCGGCGGTAGAAGCGGCAGCATTGCCCTTTCGCGAGCGCTGGCGAGTCTTGGAAGGCACGACCAGCTCTGCGGCAACGACGCGCATCCTGCAGCGCTACTTCGGCAATCGGCTCGAGAGTTTTGGTGTCGAGGGGCACCCCCTCAGCCTGCACGCGGCAGCGGCGGTCCTGAACTATGCCGAATCGCGCCTCAAGGTGTCTTTGGCCCAGGTGCAGCGCATTCTGCCCGAACGCCCGCTCGACGCCCTCGGTATCGATGCCAATGCCTTGCGCTCGCTGGAGATTCTACGTGGGCGCGACAACGACGGACCGAGCCTCTGGCACCTGCTACAGCACTGCCAAACACCCATGGGCGCGCGCCTATTGCGCCGCTGGCTGCTGCGTCCCCTGCGTCAGGGCGAGGCCCTCTTTGCCCGCCAGCGCCGCGTGGCGGTCTTGGTAGAAGGGGCACGCTACCGTGCCCTGCAGAGTACCCTGCAAGGCTTGGCCGATGTCGAGCGGGTGCTGACCCGCGTCGCCCTGCAAAGCGCCAGCCCCCGCGATCTTGCCCATCTGCGCCATTTTCTGCAGCGCCTGCCAGAAATTTGCAAAACCATCGACCTCGTCGAGAGTCTCCTGCCGGAACACGAGGCTCCCCGCCGCGCCGATTTTACCAGCCTGCGCAGCCTGCTCGAGCGTGCCTTGGTGGAAGAACCGCCCCTCAACCAGCGCGATGGCGGCTATCTGCAGGACGATTTCGACGCCGAACTTGCGGCGTTGCGCCACGCCGAGCAGCATGTGGGTGCCGAACTCGCTGCTTTGGAAGAACAGGAGCGAGAGCGTAGCGGCATCCCGCAGTTGCGCGTGCAATTCAATCGCATACACGGCTATTTCATCGAAATTCCCGCCAGTTACGACGGCCCCATCCCCGCCGATTATCAACGTCGCCAAAGCACCAAAACGGCGTCTCGTTTCAGCAATCTTGCCCTCAAGGAAATCGAGGATCGGGTGCTCTCGGCCGAAAGTCGAGCCTTGGCGCGAGAAAAGACCTTATTTCGGGAGCTGTTGCAAGAAACCGCCACCCAAGTAGAAGCCTTACAAGGGGTATTGGCGGAAATCAGCGAGTGGGACCTACTTGCCAACTTTGCCGAGCGGGCGCACAGCCTGCGCTGGACGGCACCAGAATTTGTGCGCGATAGCTGCCTGGAGATTCGCGCCGGTCGCCATCCTTTGGTGGAGGCGGAACTGGGCTCCGCTTTTGTACCCAATGACCTGGAACTCCATGCGGATCGGCGCATGCTGCTGATCACCGGCCCCAATATGGGCGGCAAATCGACCTTCATGCGCCAGGTTGCCTTGATCGTCTTCCTTGCGCATGTTGGCTCTTGGGTACCCGCCCAATTGGCGCGCCTTGGCCCCGTCGATCAAATCTTCACCCGCATTGGTGCCGCCGACGACCTCGCCGGCGGACGCTCTACCTTCATGGTCGAGATGCAGGAAACAGCGCAGATACTGCACCTAGCGACCGCGCAAAGCCTCGTCATCCTCGACGAAATTGGCCGTGGTACGGCTACCTATGATGGCCTGGCCATCGCCTGGGCCAGTGCTGAGGAACTCCTGCGCCTGCAGAGCTTTACCCTCTTTGCCACGCACTACTTTGAACTGACGGAGATGCAGCATCCACAACTGGCCAATGTCCACTTGGATGCCATCGCCCAGGCCGAGCAGGTGACCTTTTTGCACCAGCTCGAAGAAGGGCCCGCCACGCAAAGCTTTGGTCTTGCGGTGGCACGGCTTGCCGGTTTGCCCGAAACCGTATTGCGCAATGCCCGCGAGCGTCTCACCATTTTGGAGGGCATGGCCCCGGCGCAGACCACGCGGCCGATGGCGGCGTCGCAACAACTGTCGTTGTTTGCCGAGCCACCCCACCCTGCCCTGCGCGCCCTGGCCGAAATCGACCCTGATGAGTGCACGCCGCGCGCCGCCCTCGATGCGCTCTATCGGTTGCGACAGCTGCTCGACGACCCTTCCTAGTATTGCCAAGCTTGCGGGCACTTTCGGAACTTTGCGCGACCGCGTATAGTCCAAGGCACGTAAAGGGGGCGACCGGTTTCGACGTAGGTCGCGAAGCCTTCGGTGCATGCAGAGCTGCGATTTGCTCTTAAAACTGGTCGCAGATTCATAATTGCCAACGACAGCAATTACGCCCTCGCTGCTTAAGCAGTGAGCCCTCCGCCCGGGTTTGTCCGCGGGTCCGGTGGCCGCAAGGCCTGCGGGGGGTCGACGAAACACGGAATCGCGCTCGGTCTGTTCGGTGGGCCTAGCGTTAAAGTAAAGCCGAATCGCCGGGAGCGCATCCTGTCTGTTGGAGTCGCTCCGGGTTAAAACCCAATAGACAGACTACGCATGTAGATCCGGTGGTCTAGGGCTTGCGGACGCGGGTTCAATTCCCGCCGCCTCCACCAATGCCAAGGGCTCGGATAATTTCCGGACCCTTTTTCTTGCCTGAAATTCCCGCGCCACGCAGGGTTCCGGCCATCAGTGCTGCGGGTAGGCGTAGTTCTTGCGCTCGCAAACTCAACAAGTTACGCACGGCGGTTCATCGTCAACCAAGGCCACCGGTCAGACATAGAACACCAGCAGAGCATCGTCAGCGTCCACTTGACCGTATCGCAAAAGAGATACATAATTGCGTAAACGGAGGATTTGATCATGGCCCATTCCACGATGTTGCACGTCCGGGTGGACGACGAAATCAAAACGCAAGCCAGCGAGGCGCTGGCAGCCATGGGGCTGTCGGTGTCTGATGCCGTGCGCATCCTGCTCAAGCGTGTGGTCAACGACCAGGCCTTCCCTTTGGAGTTGAAGGTGCCCAATGCCCAGACCCGCGCGGCGATGGAAGAAGCCCGCGCCATGGCCAAGGCGCGTACCGCCCGTTTTGAGTCTGCAGACACCCTGATCGATGACCTCGAAAACGCAAGTTTCGGCGCAGGCCAAAAAGCCCGCCAGCAGTAAGCGGGCGCCTCTGCCCAGGGCGTGCGACTACACCAAGACTTTCCTCAAAGACTGGGAACGCCTCTCGCGCTCAGGACGCTACGACCTGAAACGGCTGAAGGAGGCGATGTTGCTGCTCATTGGCAACGATGAGCCGCTGGGATCCGAATGGCTGGATCACCCGCTGAAGGGTGATTGGGTCGACCACCGCGAATGTCATATCGGCGGCGACTTCCTGCTCATCTACCGCCTGGATGGCAATGCCATCATCTTTGTGCGGGCGGGCACGCACTCTGAATTATTCGAGGAATGATCTGTGGCGATTGCATCACCGCCTACTTTCACCAAACCAGCCCGTCAGCGCTGGGAAGCGATTCCCGCTGACATCCGCCAGCGGCTGCTGTCCAACGTCTGGTGCGGCCAGTGCCGTCACTATGTGGGGGCCTGTGCCCATGTCGAATCGGCATCGCCGCACCTAATGTTGTATGACATGGAAAGCTGGCACCGTGCTTCTTGACCGAAGCGATGAAGTTGCATTAGGTTCGAAAGCAGATTGCATCGAGCCTGACGGGCACGCCACCGACAATGAAAAATATCTCCAAGCCTTCTGCGCGAGGTCAGGAATTTCTGCTGGCTGATGTCGAAGTTCAGGAGCATTCGATAGAAGGCGTGGCATCCACGAAATCAACGGTCATCGCCGAGGGCGCTACCTTACGTCGATCCGCCTGGGCCGCACTTGCATCCGTGCTGTTCGCTCCCACTCGGTCGAGCACCCCATGACGCTCGACTATGCCACCCTCGACACCCTGCGCACCCGAAATCCCGCTTGGCGGCTCTTGCGTTCGGACCATGCGCCGCTAGTGGCGAGTTTTCTCTACCGCGTATTCGTGGCGCCCAACGCGCGGGTGATGAGTGAGGCCGATCTGGCTGAAGCGTTAGAAGACGAGTTGTACGCCTTGCGTCTGCAGCTCGGCGAAGCCGCGTTTCCCAAGCCCGCGCTCGACTATCTGAACGACTGGGCGTCGCCGGATAAAGGCTGGCTGCGCAAGTTTTACAAGCCCGGCTCGGACGAACCGCAATTCGACCTCACGCCCGCGACCGAGAAAGCCATCGCCTGGCTGACACAGCTTTCGGAACGGCAGTTCGTTGGCACCGAATCGCGCTTGCTCACACTGTTCGACCTACTCAAGCAAATGCGTGAGGGCAGCGAGGCCGACCCGGCCAAGCGCATCGCCGACCTGCACAAAAAACGTGATGAGATCGACGCCGAGATTGCGCGCGTGTTGGCGGGCGATATGCCGCTCTTGGACGACGCGGCGCTGAAGGATCGTTTTCAGCAGTTCATGCAGGGTGCGCGCGATTTGCTCACCGACTTTCGCGAAGTGGAGCACAACTTCCGCCAGTTGGACCGGCGCGTGCGCGAGCGCATTGCGCTGTGGGAGGGCAGCAAGGGGGCGCTGCTGGAGGAAATCATGGGTGAGCGCGATGCGATTGCCGATTCCGATCAGGGCAAAAGTTTCCGCGCGTTCTGGGAGTTTCTGCTCTCCAGCCGTCGCCAGGAGGAGTTGACCGAGTTGTTGGAACGAGTGCTTCAGCTCCCGGCGGTGATGGCTTTGCAGCCCGATCCCCGTACCCGCCGCGTGCATTATGATTGGATGGAGGCCGGCGAACACACCCAACGCACGGTGGCGGCCTTGTCGCAACAATTGCGCCGCTTTCTCGACGACCAGGCCTGGCTGGAAAACCGCCGCATCATGGATATTCTGCACGGCATCGAGAGCAAGGCCCTGGCGCTGCGGGAAGCGCCGCCGACAGGAACCGTGATGGAGATGGCCGATGCTTGCGCTACTATCGAACTAGCGATGGAACGGCCCTTATTTACGCCACCGGTGAAACCGGTCATTACCAACCTGGTACTGATGGCGGGGGACGAGGACATCGATCCTTCGGCGTTGTTCGATCAGGTGGTGGTGGACAAGACCAGGCTTACCCGGCACATCCGCCATGCCTTGCAGGACAGGGCGCAGATTAGTTTGCGCGAACTGGTGGCCTTGCAGCCCCTGCAGCAGGGCTTGGCGGAGCTAGTGACCTACCTCCAGCTGGGCTGCGATGCCTTCAACATTGTGGTGGATGAGGACACGCCGGAAGCCATACACTGGCAGGCAGAAGATGATCGCGGCGAAGTCGTGAGTCGCACGGCCCGCCTACCGCGCGTGATTTTCATGCGCTGATCCAAGAACGAGTCCGGGAATTCGATAGGAATGGAAGAAGATTTCGCTAACGCAATGACCGCACCTGTAGCCGCACCCGAGCCGGATTTATCGTCTTTGCTGATCGGGCTGCTCAAGGGGGTGCAGTACCGGGAGCAGGACGAGCGCCAGTGGGCGGCATTGCTGAACCTGCAGGCCCGCGTGCGGCATTATGTGGCGGTACTCAATCTCGAACTGGTACTCGATGAAGCGGAAGGATATGCCTTCCTGAAAAGCCGCCCCGAGCCTGCAGAGGATGATCCCACGCCGCGCTTACCGCGCCTGATTGCGCGCCGCCCCTTGTCGTTTTCGGTGAGTCTGTTGCTGGCCTTGCTGCGCAAAAAATTGGCCGAATTCGATGCCGTTGGCGGCGACACCCGTCTGGTGCTGTCGCGTGATGAGATCGTCGAGTTGGTACGGGTCTTTCTGCCGGACGGGCCCAATGAGGCCAAACTGATAGACCAGATCGAAAGCACCATCAACAAGGTAGTGGATCTGGGCTTTCTGCACAAACTCAAGCCCGCGAGTGGTGGCTTGGCGGGGCAGGCCCATTTCGAGGTTCGGCGCATCCTAAAGGCTTTTGTCGACGCGCAATGGCTGGCCGAGTTCGATGCCCGCTTGGCAGCCTATCAATCCGCCTTGTCTGGCGGGGCGTCGGGCAAGGAGACGCGTGATGAGTGAGGCGCAGTCCCTGGGGTTGGATTTCGTGGCGGACGACGCTTTATCGGGTTTCCGCCTCGCGCGGCTGGAGGTTTTCAACTGGGGCACCTTCGACGGCCGAGTCTGGACGCTGCAACTGAACGGCAAAAATGGGCTGCTTACTGGCGACATCGGTTCCGGCAAGTCCACGCTGGTGGATGCCATCACCACGCTGCTGGTGCCAGCCCATCGCATCGCCTACAACAAGGCCGCCGGCGCGGACAGCCGGGAGCGAACCTTGCGTTCGTACGTGTTGGGGCACTACAAATCCGAACGCAATGAGGTCACCGGGGCGGCCAAACCGGTGTCTCTGCGCGACCATAACAGTTATTCCGTCATTCTGGGCGTGTTTCACAACGCCGGTTACGACCAGACGGTGAGCCTCGCACAAATGTTCTGGATGAAGGAGGCGCAAGGGCAGCCGGCCCGGCTCTATGTCGGGGCCGAGCGTGCAATGTCGATTGCCGAGGACTTCGCCAACTTCGGCAGCGACATCGCTGTCCTACGCAAGCGGCTGCGCGAGACCGGCGCCGACCTCTTTGACAGCTTTCCGCCCTATGCCGCGTGGTTTCGGCGCCGCCTCGGCATCGACAACGATCAGGCACTGGAACTCTTTCACCAGACGGTATCGATGAAGTCGGTGGGCAACCTGACCGACTTCGTGCGCAATCATATGCTGGAGCCATTCGAGGTGGCACCGCGCATCCAGGCACTGATCGGTCACTTCGACGATCTCAACCGCGCCCATCAGGCCGTGCTCAAAGCCCAGCAACAGGTGGAGCTGCTGACGCCGTTGGTGGCCGACTGCAAGCGGCATGGCGAACTGGTGCACGATGTGAATCATCTGCGGCAATGCCGCGACGGACTACGTGCGCACTTTGCGGGCCTCAAATTGGGATTGCTGGACAAACGTCTGGGTCTGCTCGACGAAGAATGGAATAAAGTCGATGGCCAGGTGCGGCGCCTGGAAGGTACGCGCGAAGAGCAAGTCCGGCAGGTAGATGAGCTGAAACAGGCCATCAACGCCAACGGCGGCGACCGTCTGGAGCGTCTCGCCGCCGAGATCCGTAAGCAAGAGCAACTACGCGATGCACGCAAGGCCAAGTATGAGCGTTACCAAGAACTGGTCGCCATTTTGGGTGAGTCGGCGCCCCGTGAGGAGGTCACCTTCGCCGCGCAGCGGGCACAATGCAAGGCGTGGCGGGAAGAAGTCCAAAACCGCGATGCCGATCTCCAGAACACGCTGACTGAGCATGGCGTGAGCTTGCGCCAGGGCAAGCTCGAGCACGAACGATTGACGGCCGAAATCGACAGTCTCAAACGCCGGCGCAGCAACATCGACGACCANNCAGATTCAGATACGCGCCGTCTTGTGTGCCGCGCTGGGCCTGGATGTGGATGACATGCCGTTTGCAGGCGAGTTGATCCAGGTACGCGAGGATGAGCGCGACTGGGAAGGCGCGGCCGAAAGGTTGCTGCGTGGCTTCGGTCTGGCCCTACTGGTGCCGGATGCCCACTACAAGGCCGTGGCCGAGTGGGTGGATAGCAGCCATTTGCGCGGCCGCTTGGTCTATTTCCACGTTCGCCCCCGCAAAACCTCCGATTTACCGGAACTGCACCCTGACTCACTGGTGAGGAAACTCGCCATCAAGCCCGATTCGCCCTACTACGACTGGCTAGAGCGCGAGCTCGCCCATCGTTTCGACGTGGCCTGTTGCGCCACGCAGGAACAGTTTCGCCGCGAAACGCGGGCCATCACCCGCGCCGGCCAGATCAAAGACCCGACTGGCCGACACGAGAAGGACGACCGCCATCGTATCGATGACCGCAGCCGCTACGTGCTCGGCTGGAGCAACAGCGCCAAGATTGCCGCGCTGGAAGCCAAGCGTCGCCAGCTCGAAAGCCATCTCGGCGAGGTGGGGAGCCAAATTGCCAAGATTAATGGCGAGCGTAAGGGGCTACAGATCAGACTCGATGCACTGACCCGCCTGGAGGAGTTCACGAGCTTCGAAGAAATCGATTGGGCTCGGGTGGCGACGGCAATCGCCGCTCTTGAAGACGAGCGCCAGAAGCTTGCGCAGGCATCGGATATCCTCAAACAACTGAATGAACGCCTACGGGAACTGCAGCAGGCGCTTAAAGGCACCGAAGAAGAGTTGCAATCCATGCGCGACCGACGCGCCAAAGTGGAGCAGCGTCGCGCGGATGCCCAGGAACTACGCGAGCAGACGGCTTTGCTGGTGCAGGAAGCATCTGTCGATGCGACGCTGTCGGACACCTTGGAGGCTATGCGGGCCGAAGCCCTGGGTGAGCACCAATTGACCGTCGAATCCTGCGACAACCGTGAGCAGGATGTACGCAACTGGCTGCAAGCGCGGATCGATGCCGAGGACCGGAAACTCCGACATCTGACAGAAAAAATTATCAAGGCGATGGCCTCATTCAAGGAAACCTTCAAACTCGAAACGGCCGACATGGATGCCAGCCTGGAATCCGCCTTCGAATACGAGAATCTCTTGGCCCAGCTCAATAGCGATGATCTGCCACGTTTCGTGGCACGCTTCAAGGAATTGCTGAACGTCAACACCATCAACGAAATTGCCAACTTCAACGCGCAATTGGCACGCGAGCGCGAGACGATCAAGGAACGCATCGCCCATATCAACAAGTCGCTCGCGGAAATCGACTACAACCCCGGACGCTTCATCCTGCTGGAGTCGCAGGCCAGTCCCGACGCCGAAATCCGTGATTTCCAGCAGGATCTGCGCGCCTGCACCGAGGGGGCGGTGACCGGGTCGGACGACGCCCAGTATTCCGAAGCCAAGTTCCTTCAGGTCAAGGCGATCATCGACCGGTTCCGTGGCCGGGATGGCTTGTTGGAGCAGGACCGACGCTGGACCGCGAAGGTCACGGATGTGCGCAACTGGTTCTTGTTCGCAGCCAGCGAGCGCTGGCGCCAGGACAACACAGAACACGAGCACTACTCCGACTCGGGCGGCAAATCGGGTGGCCAGAAGGAAAAGCTGGCCTACACCATTCTCGCCGCCAGCCTAGCCTACCAGTTCGGTCTGGAATGGGGAGTGGTGCGCTCGCGCTCGTTCCGCTTCGTAGTCATCGACGAAGCGTTCGGACGCGGCTCGGACGAGTCGGCGCAATATGGTTTGCAGCTATTCCGACAACTCAACCTGCAACTCTTGATCGTTACGCCGCTGCAGAAGATCCACATCATCGAGCCCTTCGTGTCCAGCGTTGGGTTCGTGCACAACGACGGCGGTCGAGCCTCCAAATTGCGTAACCTATCCATTGACGAATACCGGGTGCAAAAAGCCCGACCGGAGATGGCGCGGTGACGTGGACCACGGCGAAGGACCTGAAAGCGCAGTTGGCGCGACTGTGGGAACGAGGGGAGCTGTTACGCGATGCCGTGACGGGCAACACCCGTTTCCCATTGCGCTTGACCATCAAGGGCCCCGCGTCGGCGGACATCACCGAACGGTTTGACGCCGTGCGCATCTGGGCTGCGGAATTGGCCGGCACCAGCCCCTTGCGTTTGGAGTGGCAGGAGATTCGTCACCGGGTACAAGGACTGCAGAGGCTCCCATCGGGCGGCTGGATCGACTCCATGGATGATGCGCTCGGCTGGCTCGGCAAACGTCGCGACTGGGATCGGTTTTCAAGCATGGTTGAAATGACCCGGCAGCAAAATCCCGCCTTGCTGCCCTGGCTGGCAAAGAGACCCTTGCAAGCCCTCGAACTGGCGGGCGAATGGTCCCGTTTGCTGGCTGTAGTGGATTGGGTCAGGAGGCATCCACGACCAGCAGTCTACCTGCGTCAAGTGGACTTGCCCGGCGTGCACAGCAAGTTCATCGAGACACATCGTGCCGTACTGGCCGAGTTACTCGACTTAGCCTT
>DDOU01000106.1 GCA_002341825.1 Candidatus Igneacidithiobacillus taiwanensis
AAGTGCAGGCCGGTGGTGGGCTCATCGAGGATATAAAGGGTGCGACCGGTATCGCGTCGGGAGAGTTCGCGGGCAAGCTTGACCCGCTGTGCCTCGCCGCCCGACAGGGTAGTGGCGGATTGCCCGAGGCGAACATAGCCCAATCCAACATCCAAAAGGGTGCCGAGTTTGCGGGCGATGGCGGGTACTGGCGCAAAAAAGTCTGCGGCCTCTTCGATGGTCATCTGCAGCACGTCGTGGATGGATTTTCCTTTGTACAGAATCTCCAGGGTTTCGCGTTTGTAGCGGCGCCCCTGGCAAACATCGCACTCGACGTAGACGTCGGGTAAGAAATGCATTTCGACGCGGATCATGCCTTCGCCTTCGCAAGCCTCGCAACGCCCACCCTTGACGTTGAAACTGAAGCGGCCGGGACCGTAGCCACGGGTACGCGCTTCACTGGTACCCGCAAAAAGCTCACGCACGGCGGTAAACAGCCCGCTATACGTAGCGGGATTGCTACGCGGCGTGCGGCCGATGGGGCTTTGGTCGATGGCGATGATCTTATCGAGGTATTCGACTCCGATGAGGTCATCGAAAGGAGCCGGCGTCAGGTGGCTGTTCATCAAGCGGCGGGAACAGGCGGGGTAGAGCGTATCGTTGATCAGAGTGGATTTGCCTGAGCCGCTGACCCCGGTAACGACGGTAAACACGCCGAGGGGGATCCGGAGATCGACATCCTGCAGATTGTGGCCGCGCGCGCCGCGGAGTTGTAAAAAGCGATTGTTCTCGGGTTGGCGGCGGTGCTCGGGGACAGCAATGCAGAGATCGCCGCGAAGATATTTTCCGGTAAGCGAGTCGGCGGTTTCGGCGACCATCGCCGGATGACCAGCAGCCACGACTTCGCCGCCATGCACCCCCGCTGCTGGCCCCATGTCGACCAAGTAATCCGCAGCACGAATGGCGTCTTCGTCGTGCTCGACGACGATAACGGTGTTGCCGAGATCGCGCAGGCGTTTGAGGGTTTGCAGCAGGCGGTCGTTGTCGCGCTGATGCAGACCGATGGAGGGCTCATCCAATACATACATGACGCCCACCAAGCCGGCACCGATTTGGGAAGCGAGACGAATCCGTTGCGCCTCGCCACCAGAGAGGGTTTCGGCAGAGCGGTCGAGGCTCAAGTAGTCGAGGCCAACGTCGATGAGAAACTGCAGCCGATCATGGATTTCTTTGAGGATGCGTTCGGCAATCACCGCTTCCTTGCCATCGAGTTGTAGGTTCTGGATGTAGGCCAAGGTGTTGGCGATGGACAGGGTCGAGAGTTCGTGAATGTTGCGGTCGCCTACCCGGACCATGCGTGCTTCGGCGCGCAGGCGGCTACCGCCGCAGTCGGGGCAAGGCAGACGGCCCATGAAGCGAAGAATCTCGTCCCGTAGCAGCTGGGACTGGGTTTCGCGCAGGCGTTTTTCGAGGGCTGGGATGATGCCTGGGTAGCGCTGGGTTTCGGACTTTTTGCCGCGCACCGGCAAGGGTTGCGGGTAGCCATGAAGGAGGATTTGCCGCACCGACTCTGGCAATTCCTGCCAAGGCGTTTCGAGAGAGAACTCGAGGCGTTCGGCCAAGGCGGCAAGCAGCGCTGCCAGTCCGCCATCGCGCTGGCGCCAGGGCGCAATGGCACCATCGGCGATGCTCAGCGCAGAGTTGGGAATCAGCAGGTTGGGGTCGAAGATATTGATTTCGCCAAGCCCGTCGCAGCGAGGACAGGCCCCTGCCGGGTTATTGAAAGAAAAGAGCCGCGGCTCCAGGGCGGGAAAGGAGCGTCCGCACTGGTGACAAGCGTGACGACTGGAAAAGAAATGCTCCTGTTCTTCCTCGAGATTGAGAACGATGGCTTCTTCCTCCCCCATGATCAGAGCGCTTTCCAGCGACTCGGCGAGGCGCCCGCGAACGTCTTCGCGCAGCACCAGGCGATCGACGACGGCCTCGATGCGATGTTTACGCTTGGGATCGAGGACGGGAAGTTCTTCCAATTCGTAAATCTGCCCATCGACCCGGGCGCGCACCAGACCCCGCGCCCGCAGCCCCTGAAAGACTTCGTCGTGGCTGCCTTTACGATCGCGCGTTACGGGCGCGAGAATCAGCAGCCGCGTGCCAGGTTGCCAGCTGAGAATTTGATCGAGCATTTGCGCAATGCTCTGACTTTGAATCGGTGTCCCGCAGCACCAGGGCGTACCCACACGGGCGTACAGCAGGCGCAGATAATCGTGGATTTCGGTAATGGTACCGACGGTGGAGCGCGGGTTGTGGGAGGTAGATTTCTGCTCGATGGCAATGGCTGGCGACAGACCCTCGATGGCGTCGACATCGGGTTTGCCCATGAGCGAAAGAAATTGCCGGGCATAGGCAGAGAGGCTTTCGACATAGCGGCGCTGCCCTTCGGCATAGAGGGTGTCGAAGGCGAGAGATGATTTTCCCGAACCCGAGAGCCCGGTGATGACGATTAGCTTGTCCCGGGGAATACGCAGGCTGATGTTTTTGAGATTGTGGGTGCGGGCGCCGCGGATCTCGATAAAGTCCATGCCATGTGCTTCGCTTCTGCGGAGAATGGGATAGTATAGGCGTTATCGGGACGGGCGTCCTCGGCTAACAGGAGAGAAACCATGGCGGGAGTGAACAAAGTAATTCTGCTCGGACACTTGGGGCGAGATCCGGAGATGCGCTATCAGCCCAGTGGCGCGGCCATCGCCAACCTCAATCTGGCGACTTCGGAGACTTTCAAAGACCGTGACGGCAATCGACAGGAGCGCACCGAGTGGCACCGGGTAGTGCTGTTTGGGCGCACTGCCGAGGTTGCGGGTGAGTACCTGAAAAAGGGCAGCATGGCCTATGTGGAAGGCCGCTTGCAGACGCGCAAGTGGACCGACAAGGAAGGTCAGGAGCGCTACACCACGGAAATCGTGGGCGATCGCTTGCAACTGGTGGGGGGACGTGGCGGCGGTGGAACTGCCAATTTCGATGACGAGCCGCAGGAGATCAGCAGCTCCCAGGGCGCGAGCCGGAGCGCGGCGCGAGCTCCGGTCGAGAGCTTCGAAGACGACGATATCCCGTTCTGACCCCGAGTTCGCAAGCCGAAAGAGAGCGAGCCCAGGGATGGGCTCGCCTTTTTTGGTGGTTGGTGCCCAAACTCAATAAATTCCTGGCACCCGTGCGTCCACATTTTTACAGGCGGGCAGTTCAACCCACCCGAGCGCACGGGCCGATACGCTCTGCTTTGCACGTGACCCTGCCACTTGGGGGTTAGACTACCGCATCTTGCCGGCGGGCTGACCAAAAAGAGGCAGACTAGGGCGACATGGGAAAAGCATCATCGTGCGTTGTGAAAACGGGAGTGCCGACCCGGTTGCATTTTCCAACATATGTGTAATGTGTGAGATTGTCAGACTCCGAGCCGCTATGGCTGACAGAGCGTTATTCGAGAAAACCCATGCCAATCAATACGAACAGAGTTTCATGCACCTCGTCTCTTCGGATTTGCCAAGCTACCTTACTGAACTAAGGGTGAGCATGCAGCGCCCCATCTCTATGAGTGAATTTGCCAAAAAAGGCGTCGATGTGTCGACTCTGTGCAGGAGTTTTGGCCTCGAGGGAGACTTTCCAGGCTGCTATGTGCTGATGCAGAAGGGCACACCGGTGTATGTCGGCATATCTCGGTCCGTCTTGCGACGGCTTCGTCAGCACGTTCGAGGAACGACCCACTTTGACGCAAGTCCTTGCCTGGCGAATTGCGGCGGGGCGCGTGCCTCACGAAATGACTCGAGCCCAAGCGATGGAATCTGAGGAGTTCAAGGAGCAATTTGCCGCAGCCAAGGAATACCTGAAGAGCTTGGCTGTAGGCTACGTGAAGATCAATAACCCACTGGTGTTGTATGTATTCGAGCCTTATTGCGCCATGGAGTTCGAAACTGCAGAGTGGAATACGTTTGAAACCCATTGATGTCTTGGGCTCCAACGGTTCGCTGCCGGCGTGACGACTCCGTAGCTGGCCAAAAATGGTAGCGTACGCCGGCTGGGCCTAAGCGTTGTAACAATACAAATATCTTGAGTTGGTAAGAAGTTAGATGTATCCTGCTGCGGTGGTAGCAAATCTCTACTGCGGACCATGTTTGGCGCAGGAGATTTTTTGCGTCTTGAGAGATGACTCTTATCTCTACAGTAGAGTTGTTTGTATGACCCTTGATGGGCAGCAGGAGCGGTTACAAAAATGCGCAGTATCTCGTGTAGTCCGGCGATTCCGGATGCGGGGAGCGCGGTACAGCAACAAATAGACGCTCTTTGTCTACTTGCCGAGCGCATCGTGCCGGGGGCTTTGGCAACGGTCATGCTCTTGGGCGCCGAAGAGCGGCTACGCTTGTACGCGGGCCCCAGTCTCACCCAAGAGTTGTGGGCCTACTTTGATGGCATTCCGGTCATCCCCGGGAATGGCTCCTGCGCCAGTACGGTAATGAGCGGCCAGATGGTGCTGGTGTCGAATGTGCGCGAGGACGAGCGCTGGTCGCATCTGCAGAATATTGCGCGAGAACTCAACATCCATGCCTGCTGGTCTGCCCCTATCCTCGATCCCTTGGGGAAGGTGGTGGGTAGTTTTGCCCTGACCAGCTTTTGCGAGGCCTTGGCGAGCCCGGAGCAGATTGATCTTCTGCGCGGGGTCACCTCGGTAATTTCCCAGATCCTTTTTCAAAATCAAATCGAGCATCGCGAGCGCGGGATCTCTGCTGTTCTGCGTTCGGTGAGCGAAGGGGTCCTGCTAACCGATGCCGAACATCGCATCTTGTACTGCAACAATGCCTTCGCGGAGATCACCGGATACAGCCTCGCCGAGTTGCTGGGGCAGAATTGCCGCATTTTGCAGGGTCCAGAGACGTCTCCGGAGACCATCGCCACGATTCGCCGGCGTTTGAAACAGGAACGCGGTTTCGAGGGAAAAATCCTCAACTACCGTAAGGATGGCAGTAGTTTCTGGAATCATCTGACTATCACTCCCATACGCGACCACCATGGGCGGGTGGTGCAATATGCCGCAGTGCAGCGGGATCTGGGGCGTGAGAGCCTGCCGCGGCCTCTGGAAGGCGACGACGCCCTTCTCCACGATCCGTTGACTGCGTTGATGAATCGGCGCGCCTTGGAAGAGGAACTGCCGCGAGCGCGCAATCGTGCTGATCGCAGCGAGCGTCTGCTGGCGATGGTGGTGATCGATCTCGATGACTTCAAGGCGCTCAATGACCGCCTGGGCCGCGATCGTGGCGATCTGATTCTGCAACGTACCGCCAAGCGCTTGCGGAAAGTCTTGCGTCATGGCGATAGCATTGCTCGCTTCGGTGGCGATGAATTCATCCTCCTCCTCGAGGGGCTGCGCGACCTCAACCAGCTGGAGAGCGTGCTCACCAAAGTGACCGATCGTTTGCAGCGCCCCATCGACCTTGGTGACGGCGAGAAGGTATCGATCGCGATGAGTATGGGGGTGAGCATCTATCCCCTTTCGCATCACGACAACCTCGAGCTGCTCCTGCGCGAGGCGGATCAGGCCATGTTCGAAGCCAAGCGGAACAAGTCTGGGCGCGAGCGGCCTTGGTCCTTTTGGAGCAGTGACGACGATCGCTATCCTCTGCGGGCCTTGTTCCGTTCTGGCGCCTTGCAGGCGTGGTATCAGCCAGTCTGGGATCAAAGACGGCAGCAGGTGGTGGGTATCGAGGCCCTGGCGCGCTTGATCGATGCCGAGGGGAGGGTCTACTCGCCGGGAGATTTCCTCTGCCAACTCGCGGAGGAAGATCTTTTTGCGCTTACGCAACAGATGCTGCTACGTGCCGTTGCTGAGTTGCAAGTACTCGACGCCTTGGGATTTTCGCT
>DDOU01000074.1:0-2187 GCA_002341825.1 Candidatus Igneacidithiobacillus taiwanensis
GAAAACCATTACGTCCTCGAAAAACCGAGTAAAACCGAATAGGGTGTATTCTAGCAAAACAAAATCGAGCTTGGCGGGTGACTAGGAGACCAGAGGAATGGCGAAAAAAGGCGGTTGGGGATTGGGTATTGCTGCGGCACTGGTAGCCGTAGGTGCATTAGCCTTCTTTACCATGCATCGCGCACCCACCCCCGCCCGCCCTGCCAAACCCAGCAAAGCGGCGCCTGTACCAGAAGCTCGTACAGCCACGGTTGCATTGGGCAGCTACGGATCGGTGGTGCATCGCAATGGTCAGGAGCTTGCCTTGCAAATCCGACCGCTGGCCGTAGTCGAAGGACCACGGCAGGCGGAACTGCCGCGCCTCAACGGACCCCAAGAGCAAGAACGCATCGGCAACGTTTTTCTGCGCTTTCCCGCCCTTGCCGACTTGGCCAGTAGTCAGCAGCTGCAACAGCAGCTCGCGCTGGAGATAGAAACCTCGTTGAACGCGGAACTGCAGGCGGAGCATTCGCCTTGGCGTATCCGGCAGCTACACCTTCGGCCTAGCCTCGGGCCTGTTCCCGCCGGCGACTGAGACCGAAGCAACATTCGGCTAGCTTTTGCGTTGCATCACGATGCCCAACCCAAGGCCGAGAGAGGCAAGGAGCAGGGTCAGGACGACGCCATATAACCAGGGCTGCTGATCCGCATATTTGGCGATCCACTCCTCCACTCCCACCTGCTGCACGTCGATGGTTTGGTGGCTCTGCGCCAGTACTTTGCCCTGATTGACCAAATAGACATCGAGATCATAGCTGCCCAGTGGCAGTGAGGCGGGTAATTGGAGGTGCGCCGAGAAGAGGCGGCCGTCCTGTATCCGGACCCCGGCGGGATTGAGCCGATACGCACCCTGTTTTTCCTTGGCGGCAAGAACCGCCGCCCGCCATGCGGCGGCATCCTTTGGCAAAGGTTCGTACTTGGCATCTTTGAGGATACTCTCAGGATCGAGCCCAAGGCGAGTTCTCTCCGCGGCCGGCAAAATCTGCTCCAAAGGCCGGGAGGAAAGGATCTGCAGCACGCCAGGAAAGTGACTGACGGTAACCTTCTGTCCAGTAATCCATAGCGGTCCCATTTGATTTTTCTGCGTTACCGCCACTGCCGCATCGGGCGAACGCAGCACCACAATGACTTGGCCAGGATGCGATAAAGCGCCGAAAATGAGCAGATCGCGGCCACGAAAACGACTGGTGACGTCTACCTTGTCGTTCCCAGTACCAAGGACCAGGCTAGGCGCCGCCGTCGCTGCTCGCGCGGCAATCGGTAAAACAAACGCTGGCAACAGCAGGAGTGTGAGTAAGCCAAAGAGCCGCATAGGGTTCCGCATCACAGCACCTGCACGACTTGGAAGACATTTTCTGGCGGAATTACCAGTCCCAAACCCATCTTCACCGCGACCGCAACAACCACCAGAGCCAGTACCAGCCGCAGCTGCTCACCGGGCATACGCGCTCCCAGGCGGGCACCGAATTGGGTGCCAAAAATGGAGCCGAGAACCAGGGCCAAGGCAAGATAGGGGTCCACGGCATGATTCATTCCTGCTTGTAGGATGCCCACTTCGGCAGTGGTAAAAAGAAGCTGAAAGAGCGACGTGCCAATGACGACCTTGGTTGGCATTTTGAGCACATACAGCATGATGGGCACCATCACGAAGCCACCGCCCACCCCCATCAGCGCCGTCAAGATACCTACGGCAATCCCAAGGCCAAGAGGCACGAGCAGCGAGGTGCGCAGATCCGAAACCGGGAAATTCATCTGCCACGGCAAACGATCCGTCCAAGAGGAGCCCTTCTCTTTCGCTGGCTTGGCCTTCTTCTTACCACGCACGGCCGTCAGCGCCTCTATCAACATGGAGATGCCGATGAAGCCCAGAAGCCCCACGTAGAGAAAAGTCACCACAAGACCAAAATGACCACTCCGCTCCAGGATCTTGGCCACATGGACACCGAGCAAGCCGCCGCTCCAACTGCCGATGAGAAGGACGAGGGCCATGCGCATATCGACATTGCCCATGCGCCAGTGGGAGTAACTGCCAATCGCCGACGCCCCGACGATTTGCGCCGCGCCCGTCCCTACCGCGATCAGCGGCGGCACACCGACAAAGATGAGCAGGGGAGTGATCAAAAAACCGCCCCCCACGCCGGTCAGACC
>DDOU01000074.1:2234-3054 GCA_002341825.1 Candidatus Igneacidithiobacillus taiwanensis
GGCAGGTAGATCTCCACCTTCAGCCCTCCTTGTCGTCGGTGATGGGGGCGATTTGGGCAATTCCAGCGCAGATCTGCCCCTCCAGGGCATCCGCAGGTACGGTAAGGACCGGAACCCGAAGGCTCATACTCAGCTTGGCCCCCAGGTCGCCCAGGGCATGGGGCAAACCGCGAGGCTTACTCTCGGTACCAAAACCCTGGCGCCCCACCACCACCATGATAATCTGCGGATCACTAGCGACGATTTTCGGAATCTCGACTTCCGGAACACCGGTAGCGATGAAATATTCCGGCATCTGCAGGCCACAAGCGGCATGGATTCGCTCCGCCACGCCTTGCAGGGTACCCTCAGCCTCTGCCCGCGCCTCTTCCATCAAGCGCTCACGCAGCCCGCCGGAAAACAAGCCGCTGCCGAAACCAAGAGGGCCTCGCGGGACTTGCAATACCGTCACCAAGCCCAAGCGCCCGGAAAGAAGTTTTGCAAAACGGGCTGCCACCCCCGCTGCCACCAAGGCGTTTTGGGATCCGTCCACCGCAGCCAATACGAGATGTTCCGTCATCGTCACGCCCCATCAGAATTTGCGCGCAATCATACCGAAATCGCATCGCCTTTGTCGATGCAGGGTACACCGGGGCTGAGTTCTCGGCTATAAAACGCTAGAATGCGAAAAACGACGCGAGGAAATCATGAAAGAATTCGACATCGTCATTATCGGTAGTGGTCCCGGAGGCTATCGGGCGGCGGTTCGATTCCGCCCTGGGCCATACTTTTATGAAAAAAACAATTGATATATATAGCTTTCTTATAATATTAGTATATG
>DDOU01000166.1:0-2210 GCA_002341825.1 Candidatus Igneacidithiobacillus taiwanensis
TTACGGGTGACGGGAGCGGTGCGGCGGCGCCCGGCGGCCACGGAAAACCCGCATCTGGCGAGCGGAATGGTGGAGATCCTGGCCGAGGAGATCGAGATTCTCAGCCACGCCGATACCCTACCCTTTCCCCTCGACGAGGAGGGCCTTGCCGAAAACCTGCGCCTGCAATACCGCTATCTTGATTTGCGTCGGCCGCAGATGCTGCACAACCTGCGTCTGCGCCACCAAATCACTCGCTACGTACGCAATTATCTCGATGCCGCCGGTTGCATCGATGTCGAGACGCCGGTCCTTACCCGCTCGACGCCCGAGGGGGCGCGCGACTACCTCGTTCCTTCCCGCACCCAACCTGGCCAGTTTTTTGCCCTGCCGCAAAGCCCGCAGCTCTTCAAGCAGCTGCTGATGGTCGCGGGCTTTGACCGCTACTACCAGATTACCAAATGCTTCCGTGACGAGGACCTGCGCGCCGACCGGCAACCGGAATTCACCCAGGTGGATATCGAGGCCTCCTTCGTGGACGAGGCGGCGGTCATGGCCATTGCCGAGCCCATGATCCGCGGTCTCTTTCGAGAGCTTCTGGATGTCGATCTGGGCGATCCCTTCCCGCGCATGCCCTATGCCGAGGCCATCCGCCGCTACGGTGTCGATCGCCCGGACCTGCGCAATCCCCTGGAGCTGACCGAGCTGACGGACCTGGCCCGGACCGTGGAATTCAAGGTCTTCCGCGCCGCGGCCGAACTGCCACAGGGGCGGGTGGCCTGCCTGCGCGTACCGGGGGGAGCGGATCTCAGTCGCACCCAGATCGACGCCTATACCGAGTTTGCTGCCATCTATGGGGCCAAAGGTCTCGCCTGGATCAAGATCAATGCCCTCGATGGCGGCAGCGAGGGTCTGCAATCGCCCATCGTCAAATTTCTGCCCGAAACCTTCCTGCAGGAGATGCTCCAGCGCAGTGGCGCCCAGGTGGGGGACATTCTTTTCTTTGGCGCCGATCGCGCAAAGATCGTCAACGAGACCCTGGGTAACCTGCGCAACCGCGTTGCCGCAGATCGCGGACTGCTGGAGGGGGGTTGGCGAGCGGTGTGGATCACGGATTTCCCCATGTTCGAATACGATGACCAGGAAGACCGTTGGGTATCCACCCACCACCCCTTCACGGCCCCGCAGGAGGGGAGTCTTGGGCTGTTGCAGAGCCATCCCGAGAAGGCCCTGGCGAGGGCCTACGATCTCGTACTCAACGGCAACGAGATCGGCGGTGGTAGCATTCGCATCCACCGCCGCGAGGTGCAGGAACAGGTCTTTGCCGCCCTGGGCATCGACCCGGAAGAAGCACGCGACAAGTTTGGCTTTCTCCTGGACGCCCTCAGCTACGGTGCTCCTCCCCACGGCGGGCTGGCCTTTGGCCTGGATCGTCTGGTCATGCTGATGAGCGGGGCAGACACCATCCGCGATGTCATCGCCTTCCCGAAAACCCAGAAGGCGGGCTGCCTGCTGACGGATGCACCCAACCGCGTCGCCGAGCGCCAGCTGCGCGAGCTGGGCATTCGCCTGCGTCCCGGCGTGCTGGACGATGGCCAAGCTTCCTAGATCCGTGCTCGTGCTGGTGCACACCAGCGACGCGGTGCTGCTCCTGGAGCGGCTGCAGCCCGCGGGCTTCTGGCAATCGGTGACGGGCAGTCTCGAGCCGGGCGAGGACTGGGAGGATGCTGCGCGCCGAGAGCTCGAGGAGGAGACGGGCTTTCCCGCAGAGGGGCTGGTGGATACCGGGGTACGCAACCTCTTTCCCATCCTGCCTCCCTGGCGCGATCGTTACCCGGCGGACGTACGGGACAACGAAGAGCGGGTCTTCACCCTGGCCCTGTCCAAGCAGCACCGCCCGCGACTGCAGCCGGCGGAACACTGCGCCTTTGCCTGGTTGACGCCGTTGGAGGCGGCCCGTCGCTGCGGCTCGGCCACCAATCGGGATGCCATCCTGCGGCAGTTCCACCGCGTTCTTGACGTGCGTTCCCTGGCCTCGTAGCGTGACAAATGGACCGCCATTGGTGGCGGTCCGGGAGAGGATGGATGAGTGTGGAAAGCGTGAGGCTCTACGCGGATCGGCCAGCGGTCGCTGCTGCCCTGGATGCCCGAATACGCGCGGCCAAGCAGGCCCTGGGCGAGCGCCTGGTCATTCTTGGGCACCACTATCAACGCGAAGAGGTCTATCGGCA
>DDOU01000166.1:2353-7217 GCA_002341825.1 Candidatus Igneacidithiobacillus taiwanensis
TGCCGGACCTCAACGCCGGCTGCGCCATGGCCGACATGGCCAGTATCGAGCAGGTGGAGCGGGCCTGGACCGAACTGCGCAGCGTATTGGACCCCGACCGCGAGATCACGCCGGTCACCTACGTCAATTCTTCTGCTGCCCTGAAGGCCTTCTGCGGCGATCACGGCGGTACCGTCTGCACTTCGTCCAATGCCCGCAAGGTGCTGGAGTGGGCCTTTGCGCAGCGGCCCAAGGCACTGTTCTTCCCAGACCAGCACCTGGGGCGATGGACCGGCCATCAGCTGGGCATTCCGCTGCGCGACATGCCGGTCTGGGACCCCAATCTGCCCCTGGGCGGTCTGCAGCCCGAGGAGATTCGCTCGGCCCGCATCCTGCTGTGGAAAGGTCACTGTTCGGTGCATCAGATGTTCCAGCCGCTGCATATCGAGCGCTGGCGCGAGCAGCATCCCCAGGGCAAGGTTATCGCCCATCCCGAGGCCGCCTTCGAGGTTTGCAGCATGGCCGACGCGGTTGGCTCCACCGACTTCATCCTCAAAACCGTGAAGGCGGCGGAGCCCGGCAGCGAATGGCTGGTGGGTACAGAAATCAATCTGGTCAGCCGCTTGGCGGAGGAAGTGCGGGCCGAAGGCAAGACCGTGGAATTTATGTCGCCTATGGTCTGCATGTGTTCGACCATGTTTCGCATCGACCCGGAGCAACTAGCCATTACCCTCGAAGAATTGGTGGCGGGGCGGCCACGCAATGTCATTCGCGTCGAAGAGCCAACGGCGACGCAGGCGCGGGTTGCTCTACAGCGGATGTTGGATCAATCCTGAGCACGACGCTGCCCAATAGCACCGCCGACGGGTATGGCGACTGGACCTTCTGGCAGCGCACCCTGCACCGCGGCATCGTTTGCTACGCCAAGCAATATCAGGGGGGGCGTTGGGACACGAGCACCCTGCCGGCGACCGGGGCGGCGATCCTCGCCTGCAATCATCTTTCGGTCCTCGATCCCCTGCTGCTCATCGCCAGTAACCGGCGCATCATTTCCTTTTTGGTCGCCCAGGAATACTACGATCAGGCTTGGTTACGCCCCCTGCTCGACCTTACCGCCTGTATTCCTGTGCGCCGCGACCGGCGCGATTTGCGCGCCCTTTTACAGGCCCGCCGTCTGTTGCGCGCCGGCCACGTGCTGGGGATTTTTCCCGCCGGGGGTATCGACCGCGAGGGCATGCAGAAGGGTCTCGCTTGGCTGGTGCAGGAGACCAGCGCACCGGTAGTTCCCGCGCGCATCCTGGGGGCACGCCAGTATTCATCGGACCTACGCACTTGGCTGTGGCGCCAGCATCCTGTGCTGCGCTATGGGATTCCCTTACACTTTCATCCGAATGCCGATGCCGCCGAGATCCTTGGCGCGACGCGCAGTGCCATCGCTACCTTGGCATGACGTTTGCGAGCCCTTTGCGCTATCATCCCTAACTTGTCTATGCATTAGCAAAAAACCAGGAGGCTCGGGATGGCCGGTCACAGTAAATGGGCCAACATCAAATTTCGCAAGGCCGCGCAAGATGCCAAGCGCGGCAAGATCTTTACTCGCCTGATTCGGGAAATCACCGTTGCTGCCCGCGCCGGAGGCGGCGATCCCGCCTCCAACCCACGACTACGCACCGCGCTTGACAAGGCCTATGCCAACAACATGGCCAAGGATACCGTCGAGCGCGCCATCAAACGGGGCACCGGCGAGCTCGAGGGAGTGGAATACGAGGAGGTGACCTATGAGGGCTACGGGCCCAACGGGGTAGCAATCCTGGTTGAGACAATGACCGACAACAAGGTGCGCACGGTTGCAGAAATTCGCCATATTTTCTCCAAGCGCGGCGGTAATCTCGGTACTTCGGGTTCGGTGGCCTATCTTTTCCAACGCCGCGGGATCATCGTGTTTCCGGCGGGCAGCGACGAGGAACGAATCTTTGAGGTCGCCTTGGAGGCCGGCGCCGAGGATGTGGTGGACGAGGGCGAGCGCTTGGTGGTGTATACCGCGCCGTCGGATCTCGAAAGCGTGGTCGCGGCGCTGAAGGCTGCTGGGCTAGCGCCCGAAGATTCGGAACTGAGCATGATCCCGGAAACCACCGTCGAACTCGCTGGCGAAGATGCGGAAAAACTCCTGCGCCTACTCGACGCTCTGGAGGAAAATGACGACGTGCAGAACGTCTTCGCCAACTACAGCATTAGCGACGAGGAAATGGCGCGCATCGAGGCCAACTCCTAACCCATGCGCATCATCGGCATCGACCCTGGCTCCCTGCGCACCGGCTTCGGCATCATCGAGACGTTGCCCGGCGGGCGCTTGCGCCACGTAGAACATGGCTGCCTGCAACTGGGTCGACAGCCCTTTCTGGAACGTTTGGCACAGATCCACCAGCGCCTGCGCGCAATCGTGCAGGAGTTTCGACCCGAAACGGCCGCCATCGAAGCAGTCTTCCTGGCTCGCAATGCCGACTCTGCCCTAAAACTCGGGCAGGCCCGCGGCGCGGCCCTGGTCGCTCTCCTCGACGCCGCGCTGCCAGTGGCCGAGTACAGCGCTTTGCAGATCAAGAAGGCTACCGTCGGCGCTGGTCACGCCGACAAAACCCAGGTGGAGCACATGGTACGAAGGCTGTTGGGGATTGGCGAGGGTATCCAGGCCGACGCTGCCGATGCCCTCGCCTGCGCCATCTGCCATGCCCATTGCCAGGGTACCCAGAACTTCTGGGCAGCGCGGGAGATCGGGGGACAATGATCACCAGCCTGCAAGGCAAGGTGCTACAGCGGCGTCCGCCTTGGTTGTGGTTGGACGTGGGCGGGGTGGGCTACGAGATCGAGATGCCCCTCTCCAGCTTCTATCAGCTGCCTGCCGAGGGTTCGCCCGTGCAGGTCTTCACCCACTTCATGGTGCGCGAGGATGCGCAGTTGCTGTACGGTTTTCTGCGTCTCGAGGAGCGCGAACTTTTCCGCTTGCTCATCAAGGTCAATGGTATTGGCGGTAAGGTCGCCCTCGCCTGTTTGGCCGGGCTCGACGTCGAGCAGCTACGCCAGGCCTTGCTGCTGGGCGACAAAAAGCGGTTGACCGCCATACCCGGAATCGGTGCCAAAACGGCTGAGCGGATGATCGTCGAGCTGCAGGACAAGATCGGCAGCCCCGGCCCGCAATCGAGCTCCGGCCAGACCCTCGATGATCCTCGCCAGGAAGCCATTGCGGCGCTGCAGAGCCTAGGCTACAAGGCAGCAGAGGCACAGCGGGCGGTAGAAGGTCTGGCCACCGATTTGCGAACTGAGGAGCTGTTACGTTTGGCCTTACAAAGCTTGGCTCGCTGCTAGATGGAACTTTGCCGAATCAGGACACTCCCAGCGCCATGAGCCGCGATATCCTCACACCTCTCGAGCAAGGTGCCGATCAGGTCGACCACGCCCTGCGCCCCCGCCTGCTGCAGGAATATCTGGGGCAGGAGCGCCTGCGCGCCTCGTTGTCTTTGTTCATCGATGCGGCACGGCAGCGCGGCGAGGCCCTCGACCACGTCTTGCTTTTCGGACCGCCGGGCTTGGGCAAGACTACCCTCGCCCACATCATCGCCCAGGAAATGGGAGCGGGCCTCAAGGTGACCTCGGGGCCCATCCTCGACAAGGCCGGCGACCTCGCCGCCATTCTCACCAACCTGCAGCCCCACGACGTGCTCTTCGTCGATGAAATCCACCGCCTAAGCCCGGTGGTGGAGGAAGTTCTCTATCCCGCTCTCGAGGACTTCGAGCTCGACATCCTCATTGGCGAGGGGCCGGCGGCACGCTCCATCAAGATTGGCTTGCCGCCCTTTACCCTCATCGGTGCCACCACCCGCGCCGGGCTTCTCTCCTCCCCCTTGCGCGACCGCTTCGGCATCAGCTTTCATCTCGAGTTTTACAGTGTTGACGAACTGAGTCGTATCGTTGAGCGCTCGGCGCGAATTCTGCGGGTGCCCGCGCAACCCGAAGGGCTGCGCGAAATCGCCGCCCGCGCCCGCGGCACACCCCGCATCGCCAACCGGCTGCTGCGCCGGGTTCGGGACTATGCGCAGGTGCGCGGCGACGGCAGTATCGATCTCGCAACGGCGCAGGCGGCGCTGGAGATGATGGAGGTGGACGCTCGCGGCTTCGATCCGCAGGATCGTCGTCTGCTCGGTATCATCATCGAGCGTTTTGGCGGTGGGCCGGTGGGGGTGGAGAGCCTTGCCGCCGCCTTGGGCGAAGATCGTGGCACCATCGAAGACGTACTCGAGCCCTTTCTGATCCAATCGGGCTATCTCATTCGTACCCCCCGCGGGCGCTGCGCCACGGCACAAAGCTATCTTGCCTTGGGACTGCCGCATCCCGATCAAGCGCGCAGCGGGAGTCTTTTTGATGGCGCCTGAAAGCGACAGTCGCGGCCGCTTCTATGTGCGTGTATATTATGAAGATACGGATCATGGCGGGGTGGTTTACCATGCCAATTATCTGCGCTTCATGGAGCGCGCTCGCACCGAAATGCTGCGCGAAAGAGGACTGGAACTGGATCGGCTGGAAAAAGAAGATGGGGTGGTGTTTGCCGTACGTCGGGCGCAGCTCGACTTTCGCGCACCCGCTCGCTTCAACCAGCACCTTCGTATAGACACCCGCGTCAACGAGATACGACCCTTGCGCATGCGCTTTGTTCAACAGATTTTTGCGGAAGAAGTTCTGCTCTGCATTGGCGAGATTGAAGTCGCTTGTCTTGCTGCGCAGAATTTCCGCCCAACACCCATTCCTGTATCCATTGTTACTGCCTTTTCTTCTACCCTTACCCACGAGAACGCATGAACGCCAGCGCCTTACCTTCCCCGCAGCACCTCTCCCT
>DDOU01000166.1:7379-7612 GCA_002341825.1 Candidatus Igneacidithiobacillus taiwanensis
AACCCGCAATTGGAAACCGGCGCCGGTAGTATCTTCTGTGCCGGCTACGAGGAATTTCAGCGACAACGCAAAGGTCGCCCCAGTGATGCCCTCGACGCCGCTCGGCGGGCGATGCGCGGAGCCCAAATTCGCGAGGTTGGGCAGCTCGAGAGTAACCTGCCGCTGCTCGCCTCGATTTCCTCCGTTGCTCCCTTCGTGGGTTTGCTCGGCACCGTTTGGGGCATCATGACCAC
>DDOU01000166.1:7653-7915 GCA_002341825.1 Candidatus Igneacidithiobacillus taiwanensis
CCCGTTGCCGAGGCGCTGATCGCCACCCTCGCCGGGCTTTTTGCGGCCATTCCCGCCACCTTTTTCTACAACCGCTTCGTCCATCGGCTCGATGAACTCGACGCCCATTATGAGGTCTTCATGGACGAGTTCACCAACATCCTGCATCGGCAGCTGCCTGAGGGCAAAGCATGAAACGACGTCGTCTGCTGGCAGAGATGAACGTCGTCCCCTACATCGACGTCTCCCTCGTTCTCCTCGTCATTTTCATGCTTTCCGCACC
>DDOU01000166.1:7981-8235 GCA_002341825.1 Candidatus Igneacidithiobacillus taiwanensis
CATCGTCATTTCCGTTGCCAAGAATGGGCAGCTCGATCTGCAATACAAGGATGAACATCTGCAACCGCAACTGGCGGATCTCGCCGCGACGGTGACCAAGATCGGCCATGGCGACGCTGCCCAAATGCAAGTGCTCGTGGGCGGCGACGCCCAGGCGGACTACGGCAAGGTAATGGCGGTGATGGCTGCCCTGCAGCAGGCAGGCATCTCGCATGTGGGACTACTGACCCGACCGGAGCGGCATTGAGAGAAAA
>DDOU01000094.1:0-2006 GCA_002341825.1 Candidatus Igneacidithiobacillus taiwanensis
AAGTCTCGCCTCCGATGACGCCCAGTGGCGAGCCAAGTATCTGAGGCACAAGGAGGATGCAAATGCCTTTGCGGCGGACCTGCAGCAGAGTCAGAAGACGGGCAAGGGTATGGCGTATCTGGACCAAGGCGGCGTTTCCCCCTCTTGGTACAAGCCGCCCATCGTGGTGCAACCTTTTCCGGGGGCATACTCCGCCAAGCTTTACGACCTTGCCTATAGCGCCTTTCTCCAGTCTCATCGCCTGCAGGAAGCTTATCGCTTGGCCTACACGGCTGTTCTGCAGCGACCAGATGATCGGCAATGGCGTCAGCGACTGATTCAGGTCTCTCTGTGGCTGGGACAGCGGGAGCAGGCTCTCACCCAATGGACCTGGCTTGCCCAGCACGGCGATGCGGCAGCTAGTCGCCAAGCGATTACCCTGGCGGTAAGCCTGTCGCGCCCGGATCTGGTGGTTCAACTTCTCAGCCCTGCTGCGCGCGCCGGTACCCTCAGTGACGCCGACTGGAAGGCCTTGATATTTGCCTACGGCGAGTTGGGAGAGCCCGACAAAGCCTTGGCCGATATCGATGCTGCCTTGCAGCGCGGTGGTCCGCGCCGCTATCTTCTCGAACAGAAAGCCTACCTGAGCTACCAACTGGGGCAGGTTCACCAAAGCCTCGCGGCTTTGCAGCGCAGCGCGCAACTCTATGGATCGACTCCCCACACGGCGGTGGAGGAGGCACGACTGCTGTCGATGCAGGGAAACTATCGCCTTGCCTTTCAGGCCCTAGAGCAGGCGCGCGCCTCGGCCGACCTCGATGATGTCCCCTTCTGGCAACTCTATGCCTTGCTCGCTTGGGAAATTCACGACGATCCCGCCGCCTTTGCGGCAGAGAAGACACTGTATCTACTGGGTGCTGCCAGCCAGTACGATCTGCAACGCTTGGTACTCCTGAGCGGTAAGGAAAACGCCCAGGCGGCCATGCATGTTGCGGAACAAGGCTGGCAGCGCTACCACTTGCCGCTTTTTTATTTTGAGGCCATCTACTACGCTGGCGCCGCGCAAGAGTGGCAAAAGCTCGGGGCCCTGCTCCAACAGATTCCCCCCAAGGATCCAGACGGTATCCGCAACTATACGGCGTACTGGATGGCGATGGGGCAATGGGCGAGTTCCCAGGGAAATTACGGTCGGGCCGGGCACGCCTACGCCGAGGCCTTGCGCCGCAATCCCGAAGACGAGCTGGCGCAAAGCAATCTGTTGTGGATGCTCATCGACCATGGTCGCATCGCGACCCTACGCGCCTTGTTGGTGGGTGATACCTTGCATCCGGCGCCAGGGCTGCGGGAGGTGGTTGCCAATGCCTTGGAGCGCATTGGGCAAAATCGTGCAGCCCTCTTTGTGCACGGGAGCAAAAGCATGGCGCGGGACGACACGCCGCAAGCGCTCCTGCAGCAGGCGGGTCTTTGGGCAGAAAGTGGTAGCCCAGGCTTGGCTTGGTCGCAACGTCGCCTGGCAGCCTGGCGGAGTTACCAGGAACTCGAGCGCAAGCCTTCGGGAGCGCAGCCATGAGTCGACGCGACTATGGCTATTTTCTGGTTTCTGGGTTAGGGGTACTGTGCTACGCCCCTGGTGCACTGGCTGCCGAATCCACTGCTGATCCGACTCCCGCCGGCCTGGTGTCGGCGGGTGCCCCGATTTCCTCGGCCGCCATCACCAAGGCGGCAGATGCGCCCCCGCCCGTGGCGACATCCCCCTTCGCCGAAGACCCCTTGCGTACGCTGGCAGATAGTCTGTCTTCTTCGCCAAGTCTCGGTGATGCCACCCGTCGCGTGCTCCTGGCTGAGGCAAAGCGGGGCGACTATTTGCCCGCCATCTCTTGGGCCTTGGCCCAGGGCTATTGGGGATTGGCACAGGTGCTCATCCAAAACAATCCCCAGCCTACCCCCGATTGGGCAAAACTCAGCCTTGCCCTGCATCGTCACGATGGGCCGGAAATGGCAAAGTTACTGCAACATCCAGAGCGTCT
>DDOU01000094.1:2045-3656 GCA_002341825.1 Candidatus Igneacidithiobacillus taiwanensis
GCCCTGGCGGCTATGGAGGTGGATCCCTACGATTGGCGCCTGCGGCGGGAATATCTGCAGGCCGTACGCAAGAGCGCAAGTTATGCGGACCTCTCGACTTCTTGGCGGAGTTTCAATGGCTTGACCGAGATCGGCCCGCACTTGCGCGGTCGCCTCGCCCTGGGCAATACCTGGGGTATCCAACTCGATGCCGACGCCTTGCGGCAGTCGGCGTCGAGCTCGGCACAGTTGTTGTCGGTACCGGCCTGGAGTCAGCGGCAGGCTATTGGTTTGTACTGGCAGCAGCCCGGCTGGGACATCCAGGGGCTCGTTGGCAGTTATCAAGGAGTGCGCAACAACCTCACCCTGAATCTCAAAGGTCGCTGGCAATGGTCGGCAACGCGCGAGCTCACCGGCACCTTGGCGTACCACGATCGCAGCTTACAAAGTCCAGCTCTTGCCATAGCAGGGATGTCCAATCGCATCGAATGGCAATTAACGCAGCAATTGGGCTCCTGGATGGCGGGGGTGGGCGCCGGCTGGCGGCAGTACCAGGGCCAGGACGGAGTCGATCTGGGTTCCGATGTCTTTGCGGAAGCGTCGATGTTATGGCGTCATGGCTTGGGGCCTTGGGAGCTGCAGTTGGGGCCCTTCGTCGACTATCACAATCTGCATCGCAGCGGCCAGCTCGAAGGTGTCGTCGCGCAAACCCTCGCGCCGGACGCGCGCAACATCGACACCATACTGCCCGGAAGTTATGGCGATGTTGGTGTTCGTCTGCAGTGGGGGCAGTGGGAGCGCACCATCGACAGCAATTGGACGCCGTACTTGGCAGTGAGCGTCTACGACAACACCCGCTTTGGCATGCAGTACCAGCTCGATACCGGGGTCAGCACTCCGGTTTTTGGGCCCGATCGTTTGCGGATTGGCTTTTCCCAGGGGCAAGGGGGCAATGGGCTGGCCATCAACCAACAGATTTTCAAGATGGGATACCGATTTTATTTTTAGACTGAGGGAGTTGTGATGATGAGATGGCGATCGCTGCTGGTTTCTGTAGGATTTCTGGTACTGCTTTCCGGCTGTGCTGGCATGGATCTGCGCACGGCCAAACCCCTGCCCAAGGCGCAGGATCTCGCGTGGGCCGTTCTCCCTTTTGCCAATAATACCGAAACACCCATGGCCAATGCCCGCGCTGCCGCTTTGGCCGCCGGAATTTTGCAGAGTGACGGGCAACGCGTGGTTGGAACGCTGCCCATCAATACCCGCACCCAGGATCTGCTCGGTGGCGATTGGAAGCAGGAGTACGCCAGCGCTCTGGCCGCGGCGCGCAGCAATGGCGCCCGCTATGCCTTGGCGGGAAGTGTGGATGAGTGGACCTACCGTGCCGGCATCAATGCCGAACCGGAAGTCGCCATGACCCTGTGGGTAGTGGATGTGGCCAACGATCGAGTGGTCTGGAGTGGTGTTGGCAGTGCGCACGGCGGTAGCCTCGGGCGTGGCGGCACCGGTGGTGTTGCGCAACGCTTGATTCAGCGTCTCTTGGATCGAGCCCTGGCGCGCTGAGCATGGGTTTGCTGACAGCGATCCCGCGGCGTGGCGAAGGCTGGCTGGAGGCCATTCTCCTGCCGGTCT
>DDOU01000094.1:3728-4331 GCA_002341825.1 Candidatus Igneacidithiobacillus taiwanensis
TGCTGATTGCCCTGCGCTACGAATTCCTTCCAGGGGCTCTGGCGGCAATCATCCTTTCGGCAGCTACTTGGTGGCATCCCTACCCACTGGATCTTTTTTTGCCGGTTGCAGCAGGCACCCTTTTGCTGACCCTCATTGCTGCCGAATACGCCTCCCACTGGATGCGGCGTGAGGCCGGGCGTGCCTTGCAGGAGGAAATCACCGCTACCCGCCTGCGTCAGTTGGCCGATGATCTCTATGTAACGCGCACCTCCCTCGATCGTTTAGAGCAAAGCTTGCTATATCAGCCCGTTTCGGTACGTAGTGCCTTGCTGGAATTGCGCGACGATCTGCGCCGTGCTCCTTTGGCGCCGGCAGTCTTCGAAAAGGTGTTGTATTTCCTCAATCAACTGGCGGGGGTACAGGTGGCATCCTGGTACCGTTGGGAGGCGGGGGCTTCCCGACCGCAGCAACTGGCGGCACTAGGGAAAGTAACCGACTGGGACGGCGCCGATCCGGTAGCGCGTGCTGCCCTCGCCGAGGGCCGCAGCCAGCAGCTTGCGGATCTGGAACTGGAGCGCATGCACCGCTATTTGAGCGTGCATGTCCACGGTCACGAAAAGA
>DDOU01000026.1:0-958 GCA_002341825.1 Candidatus Igneacidithiobacillus taiwanensis
CAGCTGACCACGCTCTTTGCCTTGGCGAATTGGTACCTGCCTCGCAGATACCGGCTGGCCGCGTAGGGAGTGGTACGCCCAAATTCCGGAAACTCTCCCCAAAAGGGGGGCAATTCAAGGGGTAAAGGATCTGGTAGCAGGGTATTTGCGTTGATATTGGGGACAAGACGCGCTTTTTGGGCTGGATCACACGTTCCTTAAATGATTCCTTATTCGATACGCCCCGAGCCAACGCGCGATTAAGAACCTATTGCGGCAATGCATTTTAGCGGCATAACGTTGCCCAATGTTGCGCGCATGGATGAGGGCAGAGTTTGAAAATAATTTTCCGATATAATACCGTCCTCAAGTGTCGAAGCTGAAACTGCCATGACTGGGAATACGGATCTATTCGACGAGATCTCGCCGGCATCATCATCGGCAATCGAAGTCTTGGAGCCAGGGGCGATGATTTTGCGTCGATGGGCGTGCGAGTCCGCACCAACCGTATTGGAGCTGCTACAAGGCATATGGGCACAAGCTCCATTGCGTCAGATGCAAACACCTGGAGGCAAAACACTCTCTGCCCAGATGAGCAACTGCGGAACCTGGGGCTGGGTTTCGGACCGACGCGGCTACCGCTACGAAGCGGAAGATCCTCTGACCAAAAAGCCATGGCCGCCCCTGCCCAAACTTTTCGCCGAACTGGCCACGAAGGCGGCTGCCCAAGCCGGGTATCCGGAATTTCTCCCCGATGCCTGCCTAATCAATGTATACGCCCCTGGCGCCAAGATGGGCCTGCATCAAGATCGCGACGAGGAGGATTTCCTGGCACCCATCGTATCTTTTTCACTTGGTTTGTCGGCGACTTTTCTTTGGGGTGGGAAGAAACGCACCGATCCGACGCAGAAAATCTTACTTACGCATGGCGATGTTCTCATCTGGGGCGCTGAAACGCGCCTCCACTACCATGGCATAG
>DDOU01000026.1:1025-2013 GCA_002341825.1 Candidatus Igneacidithiobacillus taiwanensis
GGAGTTCGCCGGCAATCAGCAATGCCTTGGAGGGCGAGCTCTTAAAAAGCAAGTCAATCAAAGTAAGTTGTAATGATGCTCTTCAGTAAACCCAAGCGCTCCGCTTACGCGCGGAGTCCATCCTCTCGGTCTACGAAACGGCTCTGTCCGCTCGACCTCAACGCGCTATTTTGCGGGTAGTCCGAGCGAGAAAATGCATCAGTAACAGCAAGTCCTCGCACATACCCCCGCGCCCATCTGTCCCAATCCGACAAATCCGACTTTCATCGTCGCCTCCTTGCGCGTAGAATTACATACCGAGCAGTTGGTATTAACCATGGTCGAGAGGTTACAGGCGGTCAGCCGAAGCTAGTCGCCTCTACCAGCCGGCGTGGCCGCTTGTGAAGCATAGTGCAGGGAGCATTTCTTCGCACAACGATTCGATTTCATTCATTTTTATGAACACAACCATGAGGTAACAGATGACCGACCTTTTTACCCCCTTGCAGATGGGCGCCATCGCAGCGCCCAACCGGATCTTGATGGCGCCCTTGACCCGTTGCCGCGCCGAGGATGGGCACGTTCCCGGCGATTTGATGGCAGAGCACTACGCCCAACGCGCCAGCGCTGGCCTTCTCATTGCAGAGGCCACCATGGCCATGCCGGGTTGCTCCGCTTTTTGGCACGAGCCGGGCATCCACTCCGAGGCGCAAGTGGCGGGTTGGCGAAAGGTTACGGATGCCGTACACGCCAAGGGCGGACGCATCGCGTTGCAGATTTGGCATGGTGGTCGAGCCTGCCATCCAGATCTCAACGAAGGCGCCGTGCCCGTTGCCCCCAGTGCCATTGCCATTGCGGGCGAGGAGGTACACACACCCAAGGGGAAACAGCCCTACACAGTGCCGCGCGCATTGGACGATGCAGAAATACCAGAAATTGTTGCAGGCTTTGCCACGGCGGCAAAAAATGCGCTACGCGCTGGCTTTGATGGTGTCGAGGTGCACGGCGC
>DDOU01000026.1:2088-2552 GCA_002341825.1 Candidatus Igneacidithiobacillus taiwanensis
GTTCTCGAGGCGGTGATTGCCGTATGGGGAGCGGGTCGTGTTGGCTTGCGCGTTTCGCCACTCAATAGCTTCAATGATATGCGCGACAGCGATCCGATTGGACTGTTCACCTGGCTCGCAAAGCGACTTAACGACTACTCTCTTGCGTACCTGCACGTGATGCGCGGAGATTTTGCCAACCAGCAACACGGCGATGTCCTGATTCCCATCCGCGAGCAGTATGAGGGCATCCTTATCGCCAATATGGGCTACACTCCGGAGGAAGCCAGTGCTGCCATAGGAGCGGGAATGGTAGACGCCGTAGCATTTGGGACCCTGTTTTTAGCTAATCCCGACCTTCCCACCAGAATCCGTCGCGGAGGCCCCTACAACACTCCCGACCCCAGCACCTTCTATACGCCTGGAGCAAAGGGATATAATGATTACCCCTTTTTGCCTGCCTAAAGCCTGCGTAAAAAATTGCC
>DDOU01000049.1 GCA_002341825.1 Candidatus Igneacidithiobacillus taiwanensis
TTCTTGAGCCAGTGATCCGGCTCTTCCACCTGCTCGCCGCCATGGACTTCTTGGCGAAACATTCCGTAGTCATAGCGGATGCCATAGCCAGTGACCGGCAAGGCTAGGCTCGCGCAGCTATCCAGAAAACACGCGGCGAGACGCCCGAGTCCCCCGTTACCAAGGCCCGCATCCGCCTCCTGCTCGGCAATTTCTGCCAACTCCCAGCCTTGGCTCAGCAACGCGTTCTGCGCGGCTTCTTCCAGCCCGAGATTGAGCAGGGTATTGTTCAGACTGCGTCCGAGCAAAAATTCCAACGAAAGATAGAAGGCGCGCTTGCCTTGCGTGGCCCGGCACTGCGCTTCGGTGCGATTCCAGCGTTCCACCAAGCGATCACGCAGTGCCATCCCTACGGCGATATAGATACTGTTGGCCTGCGCCTCGGCCACCAAACCTTCGCTTGGAACGCCGAGGGTGCGGAACAAATAATGCTGCGTGTCCTGACAAAGCCCTTCGGCGTCCATGGCCAGGGAAGGAAGCTTGCATTCGGCGGTCTTGCTGCGTTTCCGGATCATGGCAGACTCCTCTGGGAGGCAGAATACAATCTGAGCATAGAACGAATTTATGGCCAAGAGAAGGGGCTTTCTCTTGCTTTTCGGCTACGCTGCGGTCAGCGTATCGCTATTTCCGAGTAGGAGGATTGTCATGGCAAAAAGTCTGGCAGATTTCATTCGCGAGGCGCGAGCACAAATCAGCGAAGTCGACTGCGATACCGTCGAAGCTTGGCTCGAGGCGGGAGAGGATGTCCTCATCGTCGATGTGCGCGAGCATGAGGATTTTGCGCGTGCCCGTTTGCCCGGGGCGCATCATGTGCCCCGTGGCCATCTCGAAGCGCTGGCCGATCTCGACTATGGCAAAGCGCACCCGGAACTATCCCGGGCGCGAGGGCGGCGGGTGCTGCTCTACTGCGACACCGGCACTCGCTCTGCCTTTGCCGCCGTCACCCTGCAGCAAATGGGTTTTACCCAGGTGCACAGCTTGGCCGGCGGCATGGTGGTTTGGGAGGCGGAAGACAAGCCTATCGAGCCGTAACCGCGGGCAGTGCCTCGCCAAAATTCTCCGCGTAGCGTTGCGCGAATTGTGCAGCGCTGAAGCGGTGGTTTTGGGTGCCGGCCACCTCGATCTTGTACGCACCGAGAAGAGAGGCGACGCGGCCACACACGGCCCAGGGCCAACCCTGTTCCAGGCCAAAGAGCAGCCCGGCGCGATAGGCATCGCCACAGCCCGTCGGGTCGACCACCGCCTTTGCCTTAGCAGCCGGGATGACGATTTCTTCTGCCCCCAAATAGATCCGCGAACCCGCTTCGCCTTGGGTAACGATCAGCGCCTGCAGTTTGCTGCGCAGGGTTGCCAAGTCCCAGCCGGTACGCGCTTGCACCATGCCGCACTCGTAGTCGTTGACGCTCAAGAAATCGGCGTCATCGATCATTTTGCGCAGGGTGTCGCCATCGAAGAGCGGCAAAGCCTGCCCGGGATCGAAGATCGTCTGAACCCCGGCGGCGTGGAGATCGGCGAGATGACCGACCATGGCGTCGAGCCCATCGGGCGCCACGATGGCCCAGCGACTGCCAGCAGGAATGCGTCCCACCAAGCGATTCTCGCTGGCGCGCAGCATCGCCCCGGGATGAAAAGCGGTGATCTGGTTATCGTCGAGGTCGGTGGTGATGAAAGCCTGGGCGGTGTACTGATCGGGCAGGGTGACGATGTGGCTGCGCGCAATGTGCAGCTCGTCCAGATGCTGGGCATAGGGCGTAAAATCCTGGCCTACCGTACCGACGATCAAAGGGTCGCCGCCGAGCAGTTTGAGATTGTAGGCGATGTTGCCGGCGCAGCCGCCAAAGTCGCGGCGCATCTCGGGAACCGTGAAGGAGACATTCAACATGTGCACGCGGTCGGGCAGGATGTGTTCTTTAAAGCGGTCCTGAAAGACCATGATGGTGTCGAAGGCCAGGGAACCGCAGATGAGGGTAGACATGGAGACTCCTGTGGATTTTTTGCAACGAAAACGAGTGGTGTTTTGAACAAAATAGGTTATACTGTAGTCATTGTACGACAGAGTCTCTTGCCGGGGCGAATCGATGGGCCGAATCCGATTCTTTGCGAGCTTGTTATGTGCTGCGCTGGTAGCGATACCGGCCAGCACTCTCGCTGCCGACGGCCAGACCTACGTCAATCTTTTTGGCGGCAACACTTTCTTTGGCTCGGCACCCCTCAGTGGCGGTGGCACCCTGGGCTTGCGGGTGGGGCAGCGCCTGGGTAGCCACCTCGGCATCGAGGCACAGGTGGCTTCTGCCTTTGCCAACCTGCAGAATCAGTCGCGCACCGGCGCCAATCAATACAGTGGCTCCGTCATCGGCAATTATTATGCGCTGTCTGGCCCGGGCACCCCGTACCTGTCGCTGGGCCTCGGTGCCTCCAGCGATGTCCTCGATCCAAAGCTTGGCCGCGGCACCTCCCTCATGGGGGTTTTTGGTATCGGGTATGAGCAGCGCATCGGCGACCACTTTGGTCTGCGCTTGGGGGTGCAGGATCAACTCCTGTTCGATGCGCCACAACCGCAGGGTGGCACTCTGAACAACGTCCAAGTCACCGGCGGTATTTCCTATTTCTGGGGGGGCGAGTCGAGCAAGCCTGCTTTTCCCATCATTGCCCCAGTCCACTCCACCCCTTGACGGAAATTCGCGCTCTGCATGAGCGTCTTTCATTTTCGTACGACTCGCGCCTCTGCTATATTTGAGCGACTTGTACGAGTCTGATCTCGTTCGCGCAGCCGAGGAGCCCTTTGCATGTCCAATAGTCATCTGTTCACTTCCGAGTCCGTATCCGAGGGTCATCCCGACAAGGTCGCAGACCAGATTTCCGACGCCATTCTCGATGCAATTCTGAGTCAAGATCCGCATGGCCGGGTTGCTGCCGAAACCCTCATTACCACGGGTTTGATCGTCTTGGCCGGAGAAATCACCACCACAGCGCAGGTCGACTACGCGGATGTGGCACGACAGACGGTACGTCGTATTGGCTACGATTCCTCGGAGATGGGCTTTGACTGGGCTTCTTGCGCCGTGGTTCAGACCCTCGACAAGCAATCTCCGGATATTGCCCAGGGTGTTGACGAAGGTAAGGGCCTCGATCTCGATCAGGGGGCCGGCGATCAGGGACTGATGTTTGGCTATGCCTGCGATGAGACCGATGTACTCATGCCCACCCCCATCTACTTTGCCCACCGGTTGACGGAGCGGCAGGCAATGGTACGCAAGGATGGTCGTCTGCCCTGGCTGCGCCCGGATGCCAAAAGCCAAGTGACGGTGCGCTATGAGGATGGGCGTCCAGTGGCCATCGACGCGGTCGTCCTGTCCACCCAGCACAGCCCCGATATCAGCCACGCCGATCTGGTCGAGGCGGTGCGGGAAGAAATCATTCGCCCCGTTCTGCCTCCAGAGATGCTGCACAAGGGAACCAAGTACTTCATCAATCCCACTGGGCGTTTCGTTATTGGCGGGCCGGTAGGTGACTGCGGTCTGACCGGACGTAAGATCATTGTCGATACCTACGGCGGTCAGGGCAGCCACGGAGGTGGCGCCTTCTCGGGCAAGGATCCATCCAAGGTCGACCGCTCATCGTCCTATGCCGGTCGCTACGTGGCCAAGAACATTGTTGCCGCCGGCCTCGCTCGGCGTTGCGAAGTGCAGGTGGCCTATGCCATCGGTATCTCGCAGCCGGTGAGCCTGATGGTCGATACCTTCGGTACGGGGGTCATTGCCGACGACCGCATTGCCGCCCTGGTACGGGAGCATTTCGACCTGCGTCCCAAGGGCATCATCCAAATGCTCGACCTCCTCCGTCCGATTTATGGTAAAACCGCAGCCTATGGCCATTTTGGCCGTGAAGAGCCGGAGTTTACCTGGGAGCGCACGGATCGCGCCGCGGCCTTGCGGGCGGCTGCTGGTCTCGACTAAATCCTGGGTCTGCCCCGAGGGGCGCTGCAGCCGTGCAAACGGTCAGGCTCGGGGCGGACTTTCGTGTCAACCGCGCTCGTCTTTCAAAGGAGTTGAATCCCGATGAATGCCGTGTTGCAAGATCAAGCCGATTACAAAGTTGCCGACCTCTCCCTCGCCACCTGGGGGCGCCAGGAGATAGGCATTGCCGAAACGGAAATGCCCGCCCTGCTGCGCATCCGCGAGAAATATCGGGCGGAGCAGCCACTCAAGGGCGCCCGCATCGCTGGCTGTATCCACATGACCATCCAAACCGCCGTCCTGATCGAGACCCTCGTGGCTTTGGGGGCGGAGGTGCGCTGGTCCTCCTGCAACATTTTTTCTACGCAGGATCAAGCGGCGGCTGCGATTGCAGCGGCCGGCATCCCGGTATTTGCCTGGAAGGGTGAGACCGAAGAAGAATATTGGTGGTGCGTGGAGCAGACCATCCGCGGACCGAATGGTTGGGTGCCGAACATGATCCTTGATGATGGCGGCGACCTGACCGGCCTGCTGCACCAAAAGTATCCGGAGTTGCTCAAAAACATTCACGGTGTTTCGGAAGAAACGACAACGGGGGTGCATCGTCTCTGGGAGATGCTGCGCGAGGGTACCCTGCGCATTCCCGCCATCAATGTCAACGATTCGGTGACCAAAAGCAAGAACGACAACAAATATGGTTGTCGCCATTCCCTCAACGATGCCGTCAAACGTGCCACGGACCATCTGCTTTCCGGCAAGCGTGCCCTGGTGCTGGGCTATGGCGATGTTGGCAAGGGCTCGGCGGCCTCCTTACGGCAGGAAGGCATGATCGTGCGGATAACGGAGATCGATCCCATCTGCGCCATGCAGGCCTGCATGGATGGCTACGAGGTGGTTTCGCCCTACCGNNACGGATGCCTGCATCAATCGCGAGCTCCTCGCCCAGACCGATCTGCTGGTGACGGCCACCGGCAATCTCAACGTCTGCAACGGGCGCATGCTACGAGCCCTGAAGCCCGGAGCGGTGGTTTGCAATATCGGCCATTTCGACAACGAGATCGACACTGCCTACATGCGCCAAGAATGGCTCTGGGAGGAAGTCAAGCCGCAGGTGCACAAGGTCTACCGCGACGCCAAGCCCGGAAGCAAGGCAAATCCGGGCAGCCACGATTACCTCATTCTCCTCTCCGAAGGGCGGCTGGTGAATCTAGGTAATGCCACGGGCCATCCCAGCCGCATCATGGATGGCTCCTTTGCCAATCAGGTCTTGGCCCAGATCCATCTTTACCAGGCGGGTTTTGCGCATCTGCCGGAAGCGGAAAAGGCTGCCGCCATTCGTGTCGACGTATTACCCAAGCAGTTGGATGAAGAGGTGGCACGTTACATGGTGGAGGGTTTCTCTGGCGTGATTACTCGGTTGACGGCTGAGCAGGCTGCGTACTTGGGTGTGCCGGTAGACGGCCCGTTCAAGAACGACGCCTACCGCTACTGATATGGCAGCCCCAGAAATTTCGGTGGAATTTTTTCCGCCGAAGAACGCTGCTGGCGAGGAGCGTCTGCGCGAGAGCGTCGCCGCCCTCGCGGCCCTGCGTCCTGCCTATGCCTCGGTGACCTACGGCGCCGGAGGTTCCACTCAGGAGCGCACCTTGGCAACCGTGCGATTTCTGCAGGAGCAGGGCGATTACGAAGCGGTACCACATCTCACCTGTATCGGCTCTACCGAAAGCGGAATTCGCGAACTGCTGCAGCGCTACCGCGATTGGGGTATCCGTCGTATCGTCGCCTTGCGTGGCGACTTACCCGACGGTATGGAAAACCCCGGCTTTTTTCGCCACGCCAGCGATTTGGTCGCTTTTATTCGCGCCTTCGGTGGTTTCGAAATTCTCGCCTCGGCCTATCCTGACGTGCATCCGCAGGCCATCTCTGCCAAGCACGACCTCGATTATTTAGTGGCCAAAGTCAAGGCGGGGGTAGATACCCTCGTTACGCAATACTTCTACAACCCCGACGCCTATCTGCAGCTCCGGGATGCCCTGGCGCGGCGGGGGGTGCAGGTGCCCATCGTCGTCGGTATCATGCCGATCCAGAATTATCAGCAAATTGTGCGCTTTTCTGCCCAATGCGGGGCGGAAATACCACGTTACATGCAATTGCTTTTTGAGGCATATGCGGACGATCCAGCGTCGCAAAATGCGCTAGCGACCGAGATCGTTGCCCGGCAATGTGCGCTGCTGCTTCGGGAGGGCGCTCCTGGTCTGCATTTTTATACCCTGAACCAGGCCGAGCCAACCCTCGCCATAGCCCAATGTCTGGGAATTTGAGCCTGCCGTCGGCGCTGATATACACTTTCGAACATTCGCGTTGCATGCGCCACAGCTTTTTTGTCTATTCAAGGAGCAGTAATCATGTCTAATAAGCACCCTGTCATTGCGGTGACTGGCTCGTCCGGTGCAGGCACCACTACCGTCAAGCATGCTTTTCACGATATTTTTCATCGTTTGAATGTCAACCCGGTAGTTATCGAGGGCGATAGTTTTCATCGCTACAACCGAGTGGAAATGCGCGAGGCGATTGCCAAGGCTGCCGAGCAGGGCAAGACCATCAGCCATTTTGGGCCCGAGGGTAATGATTTTGGTGCCCTGGAGGCACTGTTCCGCCAGTACGGCGAGACTGGCACAGGCAAGATGCGCTATTACGTTCACGACGACGCCGAGGCAGAACTGCGCGGCAGCGCACCTGGCACCTTCACGCCCTGGCAGGACATTCCCGCGGGTACCGACCTGCTCTTTTACGAAGGCTTGCACGGAGGGGTTAAGACGGCAGAGCACGACGTCGCCAACTATGTGGATTTGCTCGTTGGCGTCGTGCCCGTGGTCAATCTCGAATGGATCCAAAAAATCCATCGCGATAATGCCCAACGCGGGTATTCTGCCGAGGCTATCGTCGATACCATCCTGCGACGCATGCCCGACTACATCAACTACATCACTCCTCAATTCAGCCGTACCCACATCAATTTCCAGCGGGTACCCATGGTAGACACCTCCAATCCCTTCATCGCACGCGATATTCCTACCCCAGACGAGAGCATGGT
>DDOU01000082.1:0-2130 GCA_002341825.1 Candidatus Igneacidithiobacillus taiwanensis
TCGCGGGCGGCGCGGGCGGCGGTGGTGAAGATGCCGAGCAGAAGCAGGCCGACACTAGCCAGGAGCAAGAGGCGGGCGTTATGAAAGCCGTGGTCCAATAAATAGCGGGCACCCTGGGGGAGGGCCAGGGTACCGGCGGCGCTGAGCAGCAGCGCCAAGAAATACAGCAATAGCATCCAGGCGTGTGGGCGCAGAAAGGGCAGTAGGGCGGCCAAGGCATGCCAGTTTTTGCTGGTGGGACGTTGCCAAGGGTTGGCGGCCATTGCTGCTCCAAAGCGCGTTGAGAGCGCCATCATAGCCGCTGCTGCAGGTGGGGTGAAATCGGGAACTCGTGGCGGCGAGTCTTGGTCTTAGGGATACTTGGTATGGGTTGGATTCGTTGGAGAGCTTTGTATGCAAAAGAAGACTGCAACTTGGATGAAGACTGGTATTCTGGCGGGCGTACTGGCGAGCGTTGCCTTGAGTGGCGCCGCCTTGGCTTCGCCTTTTGTGTTGATCAATGGGCAGCAAGTACCAGCGCATGTGGAACAGAAGACCATTCACATTCCGGGCGGTGTCATTCATATCGAAACGGTGAGCTACGGCAGCGGCCCCCAGGCGAATGTTGCCTATCGTCCCCTCGATGCCGCCCAAGCGCAGGCCCTGATGCAGCAGAACTTGGCGCAGATGCAGGCAATGCAGGTGGCCATGGATCGGCAAATGGCAATGATGCAGCAAATGATGCAGACCGCTTTTGCCATGCCCGGGATGCCTATGGCGCAGTCACCCTTGCAGGTGTTTTTCCCAGTAATTTCTTTGCCGTCGCTGCCGGCGGCGGTACCGCAGCGTCCGGCCCAGCCCGCGGGGGTGGCGCCTTGGCAGCAGGGAATGTATCAGGTGCACTGGCAGCAGCCTGAGCATCCCGCGGCTGCCCCCGCCAATCCAAAGATTCCGCTCTGATTCCTGGCGGGGTTTTGGTCCAGACGGCGTCCTGCGGGGCGCCGTTGTGTTTTAGCGGCGCACGACCTTGTCGACCCGTGCCTGGTCCCGGGGTTTGATGACGAGGCGGTCGATATTGACATGCTCCGGTAGGCTGAGCACCCAGCGGATGGCCTCGGCGATGTCTTCGGCACGCAGAGGCGTCATTCCTGCGTAGACGGTCTTTGCGGCCTTGGCATCGCCGGCAAAACGCACCAATGAGAACTCTGTTTCTACTAATCCGGGATCGATTTCGGTAACGCGAATGGGGCGTCCCAGCCACTCCAGGCGCATGGTTTCGCTGAGGGCGCGGACGGCGTGCTTGCAGGCGGTGTAGCCGGCACCGCCGGGGTAGGTCTCCTCGCCGGCCACGGAGCCGATATTGATGACGGTAGCGGCGCTGGATTGCTGCAGCTGCGGCCAGAGGGCGCGAGTAACCCGCGCCAGCCCGAGAACATTGCTCTGGTACATCTGCAGCCAGTGCTCCTCGTCAAATTCCACCAACGCTTCCTTGCCGAGGGCGCCGCCGGCATTGTTCACCAACACGTCGACGGGGCCTGGGATTTGCGCGGCAAAGGCAGCTACCGAGTCGCTCTGGGTCACGTCGAGGGGGAGGGCGGTGCCGCCGTAGCGCTGAGCAAGCTCTTCGAGACGCTCCAGGCGGCGCGCGCCGAGAAAGACGTGGTAGCCGGCTTCGCTCAGGTGCTGCACGGTGGCGGCGCCAATGCCGGAAGATGCCCCAGTTACCACAGCAGTTTTTTGCCTCGTCTCCATGCAGCATATACTCCTTGGTCGCCACGAAAGTGCTTGGTCTTAGGGTAGTGCAGTGGTCTTGCCACTGCAAAGCCGTGGGCGGATGCGTGGCTGCGTAGTGTGGTGAGAGCGGAGCTGCTGGGCAGGATTTTGTCTGCCTACGCGCTTGCGCTACCATGCGCGTTTTCCTTTCTCGAAGCGCCGCATGCACTTTGCCCTCTTCTTCCAGATCTTCAATTTCATTGGGATTTTTGTTTTTGCCGTGAGTGGCGCCATGCGTGGCGTGCGGAATGGTCTGGACCTCTTTGGAATCCTCGTGCTGGCGGTGGTAACGGCAGTTTCCGGCGGTATTTTGCGCGACCTGCTCATTGGCGCCATCCCGCCGCAATCCATACAAGATTGGCACGGTATTGCGCTGGC
>DDOU01000082.1:2188-5046 GCA_002341825.1 Candidatus Igneacidithiobacillus taiwanensis
GGCCTTGGTCTCTTTGCGGTAACGGGCACGCAAAAGGCCCTGGATTATGGACTGGCTCCAGAAATGGCGGTGATTTTGGGGGTAATCAGCGGCATTGGCGGCGGTATGGTACGCGATGTGTTGAGTGCCCAAGTGCCGGTGGTGCTGCGCGGCGAAATCTACGCCTCGGCGGCCTTGCTTGGTGCCGTCCTGCTTCTTGGTGGCGATTGGTTGCACTTGCCTTCCTGGCTCAGTCTGCTCTTTGGTGCTAGCTGTACCTTCCTCTTGCGCAGTTTGGCGATCTACCGCCACTGGACCCTGCCCCGCCCACGTTGAGGTCGCGAAGACGGGGCTTGCATTCGCTCCATTTACTGTATAAAAATACAGTTAACGGAACAGGAGATGCAGGTTGTGGAAGCCCTAACTCGTCGCCAGCAGCAAATTCTTACGTGGATTCAAGAGCAAATTGCCAAACAGGGGNNGCCTACCCGCGCCGAGTTGCAGGAAGCTTTCCGCTTTCGCTCTCCCAACGCCGCAGAGAGCCATCTACGTACCCTGGCGCGCAAGGGGTACCTGCAGTTGCAGGAGGGTAGGGCACGAGGTATCCGCCTGATGAGCGAGTTGGTGGCGGAAATGGGCTTGCCGGTGGTTGGGCGTGTTCCGGCAGGGCAGCCGATTTTGGCAGAAAGTCAGCAGGAAGGACGCCTACCCATAGATGCGCAGCTCTTTCCCGGTGCCGATTACCTGTTGCGGGTACAGGGTATGAGTATGCGCGATGCCGGCATCCTCGATGGTGATTTATTGGCCGTGCAGCGCAGCAGCGAGGCGCACAACGGGCAGGTGGTAGTGGCGCGGGTGGATGGCGAAGTCACGGTCAAGCGCTGGCGTAAAGAAGGACACCAAGTATTTTTGCTCCCGGAAAATCCGGATTTTTCTCCCATAGTAGTCGATTTGCGCAAGCAGGATCTCCGCCTGGAGGGTTTGGTGGTGGGCTTGCTGCGCCTAGGAGGTCTGTGATGAAAACCGCCGTCGAAGAGCTGTTGACCCGTTATCCCCAACGCCTATGGCGTGCCCAGGCACAGCAGCCCAGAGGCCCGTTGCAAGACCCCGGTCATGAGGATGTCCGGGACTTGTTGGGCGGCTGGCCGCGGGGAGCGATCACCGAAATCCACAGCCAAGTAGAAGGCATTGGCGAACTGCGTTTGCTCTTGCCCACCATTGCCGCCCTCAGTCAGCAAGAAAAGCGCTGGGTGCTCTGGTGTTTGCCGCCCTATGTTCCCTACGCCCCCGCCCTTGCGGCAGCGGGGGTTCGTCTCGATCGCATGCTGGTGCTCCATCCGCGGCAGCGACAGGATCAGCTCTGGGCCCTAGAGTCTGCCCTGCGTTCTGGCACGTGCAGCGCTGTGCTGGCCTGGCCGCCAGCATTGGAAGAGGGCACGCAGCGACGCCTGCAATTGGCCGCCGAGGCGGGTAATTGTATGGGATTCTTCTTCTTTCGCGACCGCCAGAGTGCGCGCAGCACGGCCGCCCTACGGCTGCGTCTGCAACCGGCGGGAGAGCAAGTGTGCATGCAGGTAGAAAAACGCCGGGGAGCGAGCCTGCCTGCAGCTGCCAATCTGGAGCTGCCGCTGGCCATCTGAGTGGGATGTCATGGGGGAGGAATGGCTGGCTGTTGTTTTTCCCGCTCTGGCGGCCGAGCTCTGGAATGTGGACGGGCGCTGGCCGGGGGTATGGATTGCCGATGCTCGCCAGCGGGTGTGGCAAATGGACGTGGGGGCAGCGCGGCGTGGTGTGCAGCTGGGCATGAGTGCCGCTCAGGCGCGGGCTTTGGCCCCCGAGCTACAAACCGTACGGCGCGATCCCGAGCAGGAAAGCAATCTCCTCGATCGATGTGCGCAGCTTTTGTATGCCTGGGGGCCTAAGGTGGTGGCGCTGCAAGAATGGCCGCATGTTCTGGCGGTGGAGCTGCGCGGCAACCGCCATTGGCAGACGCATCCGCAGCGGCTCTTGCAGGCATTGCAGGACTTTGCCGGCGAGTACCTGCGCTATCAGCTCGGCTTGGCGCCAACGCCCCTGGCGGCGGCCTTGCTGGCTTGGCAGGGGCAGGCGGGGACGCTGGCACGTTGTCCTCCAGGCGTCGATTTTACCGAATGCTGGCAGCAAATCCCTTTGGCGCTGCTTCCCGCCAATGCCGCTTCCCTGGCGCGCTGGCACAGTTTGGGCCTGCGTAGCTGTCGGGATTGGTCTGCCCTCGACCGGCGTGAACGGGCGCTACGCTTTGGTGCCGACTGGGAGAGCTTCTTCGACCGCTTGCGCGGTATTCGGCCGGATCCGCGGCCGGCCTGGCCTTGGCAGGAGGAATGGCTGGTTTCCTTTCCTCTATTGCAGGAGGTTACCGATTGGCAGGGCCTGCGCTTTCCGCTGCGGCGGGCCTTCCAGGAGTTGCGTCTGCGTTTGCAACAGCGCGCCTGCTCGCGTTGGGAACTCCTCCTGCAAGGGCGCGACGAGCAATATCGCGCCTTGTTGCAAAGTCGTGATCCCCTCACCAGTGCCGACTTTTTTCTGCAACTCTGGCAGGAGCGCCTACAGCGGCAACCCTGGCAATTTGCGGCACGTCAGCTGCAGTTGCGCGCCCTGGAGGCGCAAGACTGGGGTGGGGAACAGCAGACATTTTGGGAGCAGGGTTTGCTTCATCGGCAAGGGCGTTGGCTGGATCTTTGGCGAGCCCGGCTGGGGGCAGAAAATGTCTATCAGCTCCGTCTGCGGGCCGAGCATCGCCCCGAACTCGCCTGGCAGCGGGACAGCAGCGGGCAATATTGCGCTCCCAACCCGAGTCTGCCTGCTTTTTCCTGCCCTCGGCCCTTGTGGCTCCTGCCCCA
>DDOU01000082.1:5139-5890 GCA_002341825.1 Candidatus Igneacidithiobacillus taiwanensis
GCCCAATGTTGGGTATTTCGCGATTGTCGCTCCGGACGCTACTTTTTGCATGGATACTTCGCCTGAGCCGCTCTACGCTGAGCTCCATTGCCTCAGCAATCTGAGTTTTTTGCGTGCCACGGCTAGTGTCGAGACGCTGCTCGACCGGGCCAAGGAACTAGGCTATAGCGCCCTGGCCATTACCGAGGAATGCGGCCTCTACAGTGCTCCGCGCGCCCATGTGCATGCCCGCAGTATCGGTCTACCCCTACTGTTGGGCAGTGAGCTACACCTCGAAGAAGGCCTGCAGCTGGTTCTGCTCATCGAAAATCGCCAAGGCTATGCTGCCCTGACGCAGCTGATTACCGCGGCAAGGGGGCGGGCGGAGAAGGGGGCCTATCGAGCCTTGTTGGCGGACCTGCTACCCCTTACGGGTTTGCTCGCCATCCTCTTGCCGGATTATCGCCAAGAACCCGCAACCCAAGTCGCCGCCATCGATGCCCTCTGCCAAGCCTGGGGAAGCGAACGCCTGCGCTTTGGTGTGGCCCTGCTCGCTACCGGCGATCATGCGCAGCGTTTGCAGGGCCTGCAGCGCTGGCAGGAGCGTTTTCCCTTGGCGGCGCTGGCGTGCACCGGGGTCTTGCTGGCGCGGCGTTCCGAGCGCTTTCTCCTCGATGTACTCACCGCCATCCGTTTGGGTAAGCCTCTGGCAGAACTGGGCTGGGACTTGCCGAGCAGTGGCGAACGACACCTGCGTTCGCGTCGGCGCCTG
>DDOU01000082.1:5973-6221 GCA_002341825.1 Candidatus Igneacidithiobacillus taiwanensis
GCGGCGAATCGGCATCCCCAGGAACTCCTGCAGCGCGAGGCGGAGGAAGGGCTGCGGCGACGGTATCCGTCGGGGGCGCCCGAGCGGGTGCAGAAGCAACTTGCCGAGGAGTTGCACATCGTTGCCGAACTCGACTATGCCAATTATTTTCTCACGGTTTACGACATCGTCTGCTTTGCTCGCGGGCGCGGCATCCTCTGCCAGGGACGCGGTTCGGCGGCCAACTCGGTACTCTGCTTTGCCTTGGG
>DDOU01000082.1:6285-9990 GCA_002341825.1 Candidatus Igneacidithiobacillus taiwanensis
GACGTCGACTTTGCCCACGAGCGGCGCGAGGAAGTCATTCAGTACGTATTCGCGCGCTATGGTCGCCGCCATGCCGCCCTGACGGCGAGCATCATCCACTATCGGCCGCGCAGTGCCATGCGCGATGCCGCCCGTGCCCTGGGCTTTTCGACCGATGAGCAGGACCAGCTCACCCGGCAGCTTGCCTGGTGGGATGGTCGGCGGGTGCTACCCGAACGTCTGCAGGCGGCAGGCTTTGACCCCGAAAGCCCAGCGGTGCAGCGATTGATCATTGTCGTCAATGCCTTGGTAGGGCTTCCTCGTCATCTTTCGCAACATGTGGGCGGAATGGTCTTGATGGAGGATCCGCTCCCACGCCTGATTCCCGTCGAGCCCGCCCGCATGCTGCAGCGCACGGTGCTACAGTGGGACAAGAATGATCTCGATCTCCTTGGCATTCTCAAGGTCGATCTCCTTGCTTTGGGGATGTTGAGCGCACTGGCTCGCTCCTTACAAGATTTGGGGCTGGAACTGGCGGCCATCCCGGCCGAGGACCCTGCCGTGTATGCCATGTTGCAACGCGGGGAGAGTCTGGGGGTCTTTCAGGTGGAGTCGCGAGCGCAGATGAGCATGTTGCCGCGCCTGCGCCCGCGCTGTTTTTATGATCTGGTAATCGAGGTGGCCATCATCCGACCAGGGCCGATTCAGGGCGGCATGGTGCATCCCTATCTGCGGCGCCGGAATGGTGAGGAAGCCGTTGTCTATCCGGGGCCGGAGGTGCAGAAGGTCTTGGAGCGCACCCTGGGGGTACCCATTTTTCAGGAGCAAGTGATGCAGATTGCCATGGAGGCGGCGGGCTTCGATGGCGATGCGGCCGATGGCCTGCGGCGGGCGATGGCTGCTTGGCGCCGTAAAGGGGACTTGGGGCCCTACGAGCAGCAGCTGCGCGCCGGCCTAGCGGCGCACGGCTACGATGCCGGCTTTGCCGAGCAGCTTTGCGAACAGATTCGCGGTTTTGCCGAGTACGGCTTTCCCGAATCCCATGCTGCCAGTTTTGCGCTTTTGGTCTACGCCTCGGCATGGATCAAGTGTCATCATCCCGCCGTGTTCACTGCTGCATTGCTCAACAGTCAGCCCATGGGCTTTTATGCCCCGGCGCAAATCGTCCAAGAGGCGCAGCGCCAGGGGGTGCAGGTGCTGCCGGTAGATCTACGCTACAGCCACTGGGAAACGCGAGCCCGAGGACGGCGAGTGCGTCTTGGACTGCATTTGGTCAAGGGTTTGCCGCGCGAGGATGGCGAACGCTGTTTGACCTGGCGGGAAAGCGGTGGTGCTTTGCTGCCGGCAAGCCTCTTGCAGGACGCCGGGGTGGGACGGGGAAGCCTCGAAAAACTGGCGCGTGCCGGCGCCTTCGATAATCTTCTAGGCTCGCGTCGGGAGGCGCTTTGGCAGGTTTTGAGCCTGCAGAAGCCGACGGCCCTGGGCCTGCCGCCCAAAGCAGCGCGGCCCTCGGGATTGCCACCGGCCTCGGCTGCTAGCCTCTGTCGGGAGGACTATCAGCAACTGGGCCTGAGCTTGGGGCCACATCCGCTGGCCTTTTTGCGGGATCGTTTGCGCCAGGCAGGCTACCCCAGCATTGCCGAGACCTTGCGTAAACCCTCGGGCGCTTGGGCGGCAGTGGCGGGCTTGGTAACCCATCGGCAACGACCGGGCACCGCCCATGGCACGGTATTTTTGACCATCGAAGATGAATCTGGCCGCGCCAATCTGATTATCTGGCCGCAACGAGTAGAGTCTTGGCGCCAAGCCATTCTTCAAGGACGCGCCCTGGCAGTGCAGGGCCGCCTGGAAAAAACCGGCCCCTACGTCCACAACATCATCGTCGAGAACCTACAGGATCTCAGCCCACAACTAGCCAAAATTTCTACGCATTCCCGTGATTTTTGCTAAGGGATGATACTATTTTTTTCTTTTGATGGTCTGGCGTGCAGGAACCTCGGGAAGCGCTCTGGTAGTATAGATGGCATTGGTACATTATGACATCACGGCTAAACCATTTCTTTATAATAGTAATTTTCCAAGAACATCCATATCCTGATTTTCACTGCGAAAATAGTAGAAGTTTGACAGCACATATTTATTGTGCAATGGTAAAAAAGAATTTGCTGTATGGGAGACTTCTTTGGAAAAGGAAAACTCGAAGCCACGTAAGTTGCGCCGGGAGGGTACCTTACAGAGTTTGATCCTTGCCTGTGTTGGGGCATCCATCGGTTCTGGATGGCTTTTTGGTCCGTTGTTTACAGCTAAAATGGCTGGCCCCTATGCCATTGGATCATGGATTATCGGGATGTTGGCGATTTTGTTGCTGGCAGTGGTCTTTGCCGAATTGGCACCGCTGATTCCCAAGGCTGGGGCTATCGTACATCTGGCAAATGTGGGTAATGGTCCTATCGTTGGCAACATGTGGACGTGGATTTTATTTTTATCCTACGCCACCATTGCGCCCATCGAGGTTACCGCGCTGCTCACCTATGCCAATAACTATTTCCCCTATTTTTTGCAGCCGCATAGCGATCTGCTCAGTACCCAAGGCTTTTTTTACGCACTCATTGCGCTGGCGTTTTTTGTGGCAGTAAATTTTCTCTCGATACGCTGGGTTCTGAACATAAATAATGGTGCCACCTGGTGGAAGATTGGCGTTCCGGTGCTCACTGGTGTCATTTTTGTCGTTCTCGGTTGGCATTCCGGCAATTTCCATGTCCAGACTGGCAACACCGGGAGCAACATTCAAGGCATGTTCGTTGCCGTTGCCACGGGTGGTGTTATCTTCTCTTTGCTCGGGTTTCGTCATGCCATCGATTTGGCGGGAGAAAGCAAAAATCCCAAGCGTGATCTCCCCTTGGCCACCATCCTTTCGGTACTAATTGCTGGCGGCATCTATATTCTCGTGCAGGTCGCTTTCATCGGCGCCGTGCGCCCCCAAGACCTCGCCTATGGCGGCTGGGAGCATTTGCATTTTCCTGGTATCAACGGTCCCTTCGCGGCGCTGGCCACGAGCATTGGTATTACTTGGCTGGCCGTTCTGCTCTATGCCGATGCCTTCATCTCGCCCGCAGGTACCGCACTGATCTACACCGCTACTTCCGCCCGGGTTACCTTGGCTACCGCCGAGAGCGGTGCATTCCCTAAGGTTTTGGGCAAGATCAATGGCCATGGCGTGCCTTGGACCAGTTTGATTCTGCTCTTTGTGGTGGGCGGCGTTTTCTTTTTACCTTTTCCTTCCTGGCAAAAAATGGTGGGCTATATTGCTTCCATGACGGTGCTGTCGTATGTGATCGGTCCAATAGCGCTTTTGCAGTTACGTAAGGCAATGCCGCAACTAGAAAGGCCTTTTACCTTGCCGGGGGCGCAAATCATTGCTCCTATTTCCTTTGTGGTGGGTACCTGGATCGTCTACTGGTCGGGTCTGCATACCCTCAATTTTATTTTTGGAACGCTTTTCGTGCTTCTCGGTCTCTATGCCTTGTGGGGACTGCTGCGCAAAGAGCCGATTCGCGACATGGGCTGGCAATACATGTGGTGGATCATCCCGTATTTTCTTGCCCTCTGGGGTACTGCCTGGATTGGGCCGAAATCTCTGGGTGGCGAAGGTTGGGTCGGTTTTTACCAAGGTATGGCCATCATTGCGGCAATCAGCTTGCTCATTTTCTATTGGGCGGTGCACAG
>DDOU01000082.1:10022-13836 GCA_002341825.1 Candidatus Igneacidithiobacillus taiwanensis
GGAGTAGGTGCACCGTGATGGATCCAGCGCTGGATCGTCCTGAGGTCGGTAAAAAGTGGGTAATCAAGATTGGCAGCAGCTTGCTGATGAACGGCATGGGACGTCTGGCGGAAGATCGTCTTGCCGAGTGGCTAACGCAAATCCAGTCGCTGCTGCAGCAAGGCTATCAGATCGTTTTGGTGTCCTCCGGTGCCATTGCCGTTGGTGCGCGCCGCATGGGCTGGCCCGGCAAGCCGACGCAGTTGGCAGACCGCCAGGCGGCAGCAAGTGTTGGGCAGTCGATCTTGATGCATGGTTATGAAAAAATTCTGCATCAGATCCAGCGTGAAAATTATCGTCCCCTACATTGCGGTCAGGTGCTGCTCACCCACGAGGAGCTGCGCAATCGCTCGCGCTATCTGAATGCCCGGGAGACCCTGCGTACTCTCATCGAGCATGGGGTCTTGCCCATCGTTAATGAAAATGACGCCATTTCGCACCGTGCCATCCAGTTGGGTGATAACGATACCCTGGCCGCCCTCGTCGCCAATCTCTGGGATGCCGATCTCCTCGTTTTGCTTACCGACCAGCGCGGTTTGTACGATGCCGATCCGCGCACCCATCCCGACGCCCAGTTCATCCATCGCGCCCGCGCCGGCGAGGCGCGCTTGGAGCGCTTGGCAGGTTCTGGCGGCTCCCTGGTCGGTACCGGTGGAATGCTCGCCAAGGTGAAGGCGGCGGCGCGAGCGGCACGTTCGGGAACCTCGACCATCATCGCCAACGGGCTCGAGGACCGCGTCATTTTGCGTATCGCAAACCAGGAGGCGGTCGGCACCCTGCTTGAGGCGAAGATTCCCGTGCTTGCCGCACGTAAGCGCTGGTTGTCGGATCAGTTGCGCGTGCAGGGCGAACTGCATCTTGACGCCGGCGCCGCTGCCGCCGTCGACGAAGAAGGTGCGAGCCTGCTGCTCTTTGGGGTGCGGGCGCAGCAGGGTGCCTTCCGGCGTAGCGATCTGGTGAGCTGTATCGACCCCACGGGTCGGGAAATTGCCCGCGGTCTGGTGACTCTCGATGCTCGTCTGCTCGAGCATTGCCGGGCGCAGCTAGCGGCTGGCGAGGAGGTTTCGGCAGATTGTCGCATCCTGATCCACCGCGACGATTTGGTACGTAGTCGCTGATCAGGACGATGCCGGTCCGTCGAGGGCCGGGGCACGCTCGGCAAAATGGATATCCTGCTGTTGATGAGCAAGACGGATGCCGTGCCGATGTAGGGCCTCGACCGCCCGTGCCCGCAGTTCGGTTTGAATCATGAAGCTATTGTTGCAATCGGCAATATACACCCGCAGGTAAAATACCAGTGCATTTTCCGTCACATCCAAAAGCAGGGCGGTGGGTGGAATGCCGCGCGGGTCGTCTTGCAGTACTTCGGGGTGCTGCTTACCCACTTGTTCGAGAATTTCCCGCACCTCGTCAATGTCGGAATCGTGATGTACGCGCAGCGGAATCATCAAGCGCAAAATATTATTGCTGTACGTCCAGTTGGTAACTTGGCCGGAGATCAGCTCGGAATTGGGTACGAAGACCTCGGTGCGATCAAAGGTAAGGATCAGCGTCGAGCGGATACTCAGGCGCTGCACATAGCCCTCAGTGGTGCCGACCTTTACCCAATCGCCCACACGAATGGGACGCTCGAGGAGAAGAATGATGCCCGAAACAAAATTATTGACAATGTTCTGCAAACCAAAACCAATACCTACTGATAAGGCACCAGCAATGATCGCCAAGTTGTGCAAGGCAACGCCGGCTGTGGAAAGGGAAAGTAATATGGCGACAATAAACCCAACATAGCGAAAGATCGCAAGAATCGAGTGCCGCGAACCGACATCGAAATGCCGAAAGATACCCCGCGCACCCGATAGCCGTTTTTGCAGCCATTGATTGACGTTGAATAGAAAAAAGAGCAAAAAAATGGCAATGAGCCAGCGGAATGGTTGAATATGAAAAGTGCCGATGTCGAAGCCATGAATGAAATATTGCCAAAAAATGGCAAAGCCACTGCGGCTCAGGCCCCAAGCCAGCAAAATGAGGATGAGTACCAGGCTCCATAACACGGTATGAGAGAATAGGCGTAACCAGGAGAGCCAAGAGCTTCCTTCCTGACTGAGCCCCAGGTGTTGGCGCAACAGGCGCGGCAAGTCGCCCTCGCCGTCTTCCTCGTTACCCCAAATATCGTCAATGAACCAAGCAATTACTCTAGCCACGAGTATGGCCACCAGGCTCAGCACAAAACCGTTGGTTAGATAATCTGCCAACGCCATAAAGCCAAAAAAATTCAGCAGAATCAGTACAAGCGCGGTACCGAACAAGACGAGTTGCAGCCAGCGGGTGTCCTTCAAAAAGGTGAAGCGTCGAGCGCGCCAGAGCACCCAGAGAACGCTACTGAGTATGGCGGTGTGGATGAGCGTGACGAGGGCGGTGTGGTGGTTGATGAGATCGCTGCCTTGAGGATCGAGATACTGATAGACCAATACCAAGGTCATGAAGGTGATGACAAAGCGTAGGGGGCGCCAAAAAACCCGTAGTAGCACCGCCTCCCGTTGAGCGCGGGCCGGAATGGTATTGAGGTGGCGCAGCATCGAACGGCTCAGCCAGTCGCTCAGGTAAAAAGCTGCTCCCGTGGTAGTAATGAGAATGGTGATGGGATAAAAGACTGAGAGGAGATAGCTGGCCAGAGCCCAGGCAAGGAGGGCTGCCAAAGGATAGAGTTCGCGCAAGGCAAATTGCGAGTGACGACGAAAAATTGCGGCGATGATGAACAGGGCAATACCAATCGCCATGGCGCCCTGAAATTCGGGATTGGAAAAAATGGCAGTTCCATCCGGGCGAACCCAGAAATTACGCTCCTGGTCCCAGGCCGTTTTATGGAGTCGAGAAAGCTGCGCAATCTGTTGCCAAAGATTTGGCCCGCGCTGCAACAGCTTGCGCGTATGGAGTTGCGTTTGTTTGTCGCGAATGTCGCCGAGAACGGTGCTTCCGCCAACATACAAGACCTTACAGGCCGCCAATTTGCCGCCCACCGCAATCTTTTCGGCGCTCAGTTGCTGGCGCAGCTCGGTCAGGCTGCTAGGTTCATCGGCTACCGGCGGGCCAACGATGGCGAGGGATTTGTCGAGATTGGCAAGGGAGGCCTCCTGGGTTTTGGTGCAGACGGCCGCATCTTGCACGATGCCCTGCACCTCTTGTTGCCACTGGCGCAACTGCCCTGCACCAACCGGCTGCGCGAGACCGTGGTGAATGCTGCGCAGCAGAGCGGCATCGTTGGCAAATTGCTCGCCCCCTGCCGCCAGCGCTGGGCTCGTTAGCAGCGCCAGCAGGAGAAAGAGCCAAGTACAGAGCAAGCGGCGCAGCATAGAAAGAGGAAATCTCCGGTTGGGGGTGGCTAGGTGATGGCGCGCCGTGCCCCATGGGTCAAAATGGGCAAGAGCATCCGTTGCAAGGTAGGTGGCAGGGCGATGGGTTTGATCAGCATTTTTACTGCCATCTCAAACGGATAATGACGCCGAATCCACACCGCCATACGTTTGCGAAAGGCACGAAACTCTGCCGCCGTAAACTCCTGGCCCGGGTTGCGCAGCTCATAGGCGCAGCGAATGGCAAGAAAACTGTCTTCCATGTCTGCCTCCGTTACCCGTTGCCAGAGGCTGCGCAGCACGCGCCAACGGGAGACTGCTTCGCTCGCTTGGTATTCGCGGAAAAAACGGAAAAAATATTTGTAATGATGCACCTCATCGGCCCGAATGTGGGCGGCAAGCTGCCGTAAAATAGGCTCTGGGCT
>DDOU01000082.1:13947-15673 GCA_002341825.1 Candidatus Igneacidithiobacillus taiwanensis
ACGAAGCGTTGGTAAGCGGTATCCCAATCGAAGTCGGGCCAGACCGTCAGCACATAGGCTCGTAAGGCGCGCCCGTGCTGCACCTCCTCGTGTTCCCACTGATTTTGCAGCCATTGGCAGGCAGCTTCGTTGCCCGCGTAATAGCCGGCTAGATTGTTGGCATAAAGATCCGATAGGGTTTCGACGAACGAAGCACCGGCGAGCAAATAAAACCAGTCTTCTTCGTGGACGATGGCGGATTTGCGAACGCAGTCGAAAGGGATGTCCTGCAGGGACCAGCGAGGATGACGGCTTCCATCAGCCATGCAATGCAGCTCTCCTATTCCGTATTTTTACCTTTCCCGGGCGTAGTCAACGTCTGCATGACCCAAGCCAGCTTGCTGAAAAGCCTCTCGGCGTTTCAGACACTGCGGACATGCGCCGCAATGCTGCGCCCTTCCAAGCAGGCAACTGTACGACAAATTCCAGTCGACCCCCAAGTCTTGCCCGAGGGCCACCACTTCTGCCTTACGCAGATCCTGCAGTGGACAGAGAAGTTCCCGTTGCAGGGCGGCCAAGGCCTCGCTCAAGGGGTGCAGGAGCGCCGGGCGGGAGCTGGCATCGACCGCGGCGTCGTCGGCGGTAACGCCAATGCAAAGATAGCGCAAGCCCAGCGCCGCTGCGGCACTGCTGGCCACAGCCAAGGCAATGAGATTGCGATGCAACACGGGTACATGAAAACGCTGCGGGCGCAGTGCCCCAAGGGCGTTGCCGAGTTCTGCCATGGGCAGGCGTAGCGGCGCGCAACCGAGCCGGGCGCACTGGGCCTGCACGCGGCGCCACTCCTCGGCCGCAGCACGTTGGGCATAGTCGAGAAAGACAGGCTCCGGGGTATGCCCCACAGCGTCGAGTAGGCGCAGCAGGGTACTGCTCTCCACTCCGCCGCTCATCAACAACAGCACGCGTTGCGGGGCCTCTGCTGGCAGCCGTTGCCGCACTTGATCTATCATCCGCCAGTTTCCTCCTCGCCTGCGAGCAAGCCGTGGCCCTGATTTTGGATCTGCATCCGCAAAATCCGCAAAGTCGACTCCTGCGTCAAGCAGCGGAGGCCGCGCGCCAGGGCTCCCTGCTCGTCTATCCTACCGATACCTGCTACGCCCTGGGTTGTGTAATCGCGGCCAAGGCTGCCCAGGATCGTTTGCGGCAAATTCGTCAATTGGATGTCCACCATGACCTATCCCTGCTGTTTTCCGGCATTTCCCAACTGACCGAATACGCCAAGCTCGATGATCGCAGTTTTGCCGTGCTCAAGCGCGTTTTGCCGGGGCCGTTTACCTTTTTGTTGCCGGCTACCCACGATGTGCCGCGCCGCCTGGCCGATCCGCGACGGCGCACCATTGGCGTGCGCGTACCGGCGAGCGCCGTGGTGCAGGGCTTGCTCGCCGAGCTTGGCGAGCCGCTGATGAGTTCCACATTGTTGTTGCCGGAGGCGGAGCATCCCCTCAGCGACCCGCTGGAGATTGCCGAGGAACTGGGGAATCGCGTCGACGTGCTGCTTAGCGCCGGAGCAGGCAAAACCCAGTGTTCTACCGTCGTCGACCTTACCGTCTGGCCGCCGCAATTACTGCGCCGTGGCTTGGGCGATCCGGGTAGCCTGGGCGTAGATTGGGTCAGCAACGGCAATTTGGTCGACGAAGGGGTATAGTAGGGGGATGAACGACCTCGACAATATCCTCCGACAGCTGAG
>DDOU01000082.1:15726-19923 GCA_002341825.1 Candidatus Igneacidithiobacillus taiwanensis
TGGAAGCGCGGCGATCCGACGGCAATGCTGATGGGGCGTCTGACCCTCAACCCCCTCAAGCACATCGATCCTTTCGGAACGGTACTCCTGCCCGCTATGCTCCTGCTCTTTCACTCGCCTTTTCTCTTTGGCTATGCCAAGCCGGTGCCGGTAAATTTTGCCGGTTTGCGCGACCCCAAGCGCGACATGGTCTTGGTGGCGATTGCTGGCCCCGCCGCCAACCTGCTCATGGCTCTGTTCTGGACCGGGATCCTTTGGCTGGGAGTGCACTTGGCCGCAACGACGCCCTACTTTGCCGAACCCATGCAGTTGATGGGGCAGGCCGGTATCCTTATCAATGGCGTGCTGTTTCTCTTTAACCTGATTCCCATACCACCCCTCGATGGCGGTCGGGTGGCCGTCGGTTTGTTACCGCCGCAGGCCTCCCAAGCCCTTTCCCGGGTGGAGCCCTATGGCTTCATCATCCTCATCGTTTTGCTTTTCACCGGTGTTCTCTGGACCTTACTCGGTCCGGCCTTCGAGTGGTTTCAGGGATTCTTTTTTCGCTTGGGAGGACTCGCATGAGTACCACCGTCGTCTCGGGCATGCGCCCAACCGGTCGACTGCACCTCGGTCATTATCATGGCGTGCTGAAGAACTGGTTGCGCCTGCAGGAAGAACACGACGCCTTCTTCTTTGTTGCCGATCTCCATGCCCTGACCACCCACTACGAGCACCCGGAGGGCATTCGCAGCTCGACCTGGGAAGTGCTCATCGAATGGCTTGCCGTGGGGCTCGATCCGAACAAGGCGACCCTCTTCATTCAAAGCTGGGTACCTCAGCATGCCGAACTTGCCTTGCTTTTGGGCATGCTCACGCCCCTGTCTTGGCTCGAGCGCGTGCCCACCTTCAAAGACCAGCAAGAGCAGCTGCGTGACCGCGATTTGGCTACCTATGGGTTTTTGGGCTATCCGGCGCTGATGAGCGCGGATATTTTGCTGTACGACGCCGAGTGGGTGCCCGTGGGCGCCGACCAGGTGGCGCATTTAGAAATTTGCCGCGAACTGGCACGCCGTTTCAACAGCCTTTACGGCCGCAGTGCCGCCGACGAAGCGGCAATTACCGCGGGCCTCCAGGCCCTGGGTAAAAAGCGCAAGCAGGAGTTCCAGCGCTTGCAGGAGCGCTATCAGCAGTCTGGCGACGAGAGCGCTATCGCTACGGCTCGGGAGATGCTCCAGGAGGCCGGTAGCCTCAACGAGGCAACCAAGACCTTGCTGCTTGCGGCCCTGGAAGGGAAGGGACGCAGTATTCTCGTCGAGCCCCAGGCCTTGCTCACCGAGGCGGCAAAGATGCCCGGCTTGGATGGGCGCAAGATGTCGAAATCCTACGGTAACGCCATTGGCCTACGTGAGGAGCCGGAGAGCGTGCGAAAAAAGCTGCTGACCATGCCTACGGACCCCAAGCGGGTGGGCAGGCGCGACCCGGGTAACCCCGAAGATTGTCCGGTGTGGCCGCTGCACCAGGTCTATTCCTTCCCAGAAACCCTTGCCTGGGTGCAGGCGGGTTGTACCAGTGCCGAGATTGGCTGTGTCGATTGCAAACAGGCGCTGGTGGAAAAGGTGCTCGCCGAGCAGGCACCCATCCGGGCGCGGGCGGAGGAGTGGGCGGCGCAGCCCGAACGTCTGCGCGAAATCGCGGCGCAAGGGGCGAGCAAGGCACGGGCTCGCGCCGAAGAGACGCTGCTGCGGGTCCGCACGGTGATGGGGCTGGATGTCGGCTAACGATGCTACCGTCATTCCCGAGGGGCTCTACATTCCCCCCGATGCCCTCGAGGTGATCCTCGACCAGTTTTCGGGGCCCCTCGATCTCCTGCTCTGGCTCATTCGCCGTAACCGCATGGATATTCGCGACATTCCCGTAGCCGAGGTAACCCGGCAGTACCTGAGTTATCTGGAGGAGGCGCGGCGACGACACCTCGAGCTAGCAGCGGATTACCTGCTCATGGCCGCCTGGCTGGCAGAAATCAAGGCGCGCATGTTGTTGCCCCTACCGCCCGTAGAGGAAGGAGAGCCCGTCGACCCGCGCGAGGAATTGGCGCAGCGGTTGGCGTTACTTGCCCAAGTGCAGGCGCAGGCCGAAGCCTTGGCTGGTCTGCCGCGGGCAGGGCAGGATTTTTTGCTACCCGCAGCGGTAGCGCACGATCCGTTACCTTTTACGCCGCCGCCGCTACGCCCGCAGCATTTGCTGGCGGCACTGGAGCAGATTGTACGGCGTCAGGTGCATCGCCAAAGTCGCGCGCCGGCACCGCAGCGCTCCGTCGATTTGCGACAGCGCATCCTCGACCTCTTGCAGCGCTGCCGGGTGGCGCGGCGTCCTCTCTATTTTCGCGAGACCCTGCCGGAGCAGCGCACCCGTCTGCAACTGGGCTTGAATCTGCTCGCCATTCTCGAGCTCTTGCGTCAGCAGGCGCTGCGCCTGATTTGGCAGGATCAAGACTGGCTGATCGTGGCGGTGGAGGCGTGGGATGAGCAGTGAAGATGCCTTGCGCGATCTCCTCCTGGCAATCCTGCTGCTGAGCGAGGAAGGAATCGAGCGCGAGCGTTTGCACACCCTGCTCGCAGAGGAACACCCGCAGTGGCAGACCGCTCTCGATGCCCTCTGCGCCGATGGCTGGGGGCCGCTTGCCATCGTCGAACAAGAAGGACGCTATCAGGCGCGGCTACGCACCTCGTATCTCCACCTGCTCGACGATCTGCAGCTCGAAAAGCCGCGTCCGCTGCGTAAGGCAGTACTCGAAACCCTGGCGATCATTGCCTATCAGCAGCCCATCACCCGTCCGGAAATCGAGCACTGGCGCGGCGTTGCTCTCGCCAGTGGCGTAATGCAACAGTTACAGGAGCTCGGCTGGATCGAGGTCAAGGGGCATCGCGATGGTCCGGGCAGACCGGCACTGTGGGGTACGACCGAAGCATTTTTGCGGCATTTTGGTTTACCTTCCTTGGCTGCTTTGCCACCAATGGTTTCGGCAAGAGAAGCAGAGGACGCATAAGCAAATATGATGAAAAGATTAGAAATTGCTGATTTGACTGTGGCCGCAGGCTGACCGATATTGCGCGAGGAAGCGGAGAAGTCGAGATGATCCTTTTCGTGCACCATACCAATTGCTGGGTAGATTTCTGAGGAGCAAGCCATGGCACATGTAGTTATTTTGGGAGCAGGCACCGGCGGCATGCCGGCGGCTTATGAGATGAAGCACGCACTGGGTGCGGGGCACGAAGTTACTCTCATCAGTAGCAACGATTATTTCCAGTTTGTGCCTTCCAACCCTTGGTTGGGCGTTGGTTGGTCCAAGCGCGAAGACATTACCTTTCCGATTCAGCCCTATGTGGAACGCCGTGGCATCAAGTTCATTGCCAAGACGGCCGAAAAGATCGATGCCGAAGCCCAGGAAATCACCCTCGCCGATGGCAGTAAGGTACATTACGACTACCTCATGATCGCTACCGGTCCGCGTCTGGCCTTTGAGTTGGTCCCGGGTTCCGATCCCCACGAGGGTCCGGTGCAGTCCGTCTGTACCACCGATCATGCCGAGCTAGCCTACGGCAAGTATCAGGAGCTGCTCGAAAATCCGGGCCCCATCGTCATTGGCGCCATGCCTGGCGCCAGCTGCTTCGGCCCGGCTTACGAATATGCCATGATCGTTGCATCCGATCTCAAAAAGCGCGGTATGCGCGACAAGATCCCCTCCTTCTCCTTCGTTACCAGTGAGCCTTACATTGGGCACTTGGGCATTTCCGGCGTGGGCGACTCTACCGGTATTTTGACCAGGGGACTGCAGGAAGAGGGCATCAAGGCCTACACCAACTGCAAGGTGACCAAGGTCGAGAATGGCGAGATGCACATCACCCAGGTGAATGACAAGGGGGAGACCGAGAAGGAATTCACCCTGCCAGTGAAGTTTGGCATGATGATTCCGGCCTTCCGCGGCGTTCCCGCGGTGGCCAATGTGGAAGGCCTCTGTAACCCCGGTGGCTTCGTCATCGTCGATGAACATCAGCGTAGCAAAAAGTACCCCAACATCTATGCGGTGGGTATCGCCATTGCCATCCCGCCAGTGGAGACCACCCCGGTGCCTACCGGCGCTCCCAAGACCGGTTACATGATCGAGTCGATGGTCAGTGCCGCGGTACACAACATCAAGGCCGACATCGAAGGCCG
>DDOU01000109.1:0-198 GCA_002341825.1 Candidatus Igneacidithiobacillus taiwanensis
GCAGGCGCTGATAGCGGGCCCAGATGTCGGTTTGGGTGTACTCCACCATGTGCCCGAGTTGCAAAGGACAGTTGGCATAGGGGAGGGCGCTGGTGACGAGGATCTGACGTTTCATGGAAGGCTAACTTACCCGCCTTTCCGTCAATGGGCAATGGCCGCCTCTAGCAGCGCTCAGCAAGAAAGCGGATACCCTCCAGG
>DDOU01000109.1:231-1382 GCA_002341825.1 Candidatus Igneacidithiobacillus taiwanensis
GTCTTTGCGCCCCTGATCGCTCCACACGAGGATGGTCTTGAGGCCCGCCTGCTGGGCGCCGTATACATCGCGGTACATGTCGTTGCCCACATAGATGCTCTCTTGTGGCTGCACCCCGAGCTGCGCGCAGGTTTGGGTGAAGAGGCGCGGGTCGGGTTTGCGGTAACCGTAGTCGCTGGAAATGGTTTTGACGGCAAAGTACTTGCGGATCTTGGTCATGCGCATTTCCGGCTTGGCAAAGTCGCGCTGGGCGTCGGAGACGATGGCCAGCTGGAACTCGCCGCTAATGCTTTGCAGCAGTTCCTTGGCACCGGGGTAGCGCTCGATCATCCGCCGCGACAGAGCACGGTGCAGGCGCACCAGTTCCTTGGCCAAACGCTCGCGGCGTTTTTCTACCGCGTGCATGCGTTCCTCACCCTCGCTGGCAACGGCCTCCGGGCGAAAATGCTTGGCGCCGCTGCGCAAGATTTCCCGCCATACCCCGCGGGCATCCATTTCCGGATAGGTTTCGGGCGAGTGTTTCTTTTGCTGCTTGGCAAGATCGAAGTACCGCTCGCGCAGGGCGTCGGCGCCGATGTGGATGCGGTGGTAGCTCAGATATCGCGACAAGGCCCAATAGATCTCGCCCTGGGATTCGTCGGTCTCGATGTGGATCAGGGTGCCATACAGGTCAAAAAGAACGGCGCGGATGCTCATGGTTACCTCCGTAGGCAGGCGAGGGCGCGGTGCACCAGACCGCGGGCATAGTGGTCCCCCAGGTAGCTGTTGCGGGCGATGCGCAGCAGGGTGAGGGCCATGTAGAAGGGCAGGCGATGGGTGATGGCGCGAAAGGCCGCCGGCTGGTCGGGAAAATGCCGACAGTACTCCCACAAAAAGTGACCGATATAGGGCTCTGCCATTTCCCAGCGGCCAAAACGATGCAGGGCCCAGTGCTGTAGCTCCCCGGCCAGCATACCGAGGTCGTAGGCGCGGTCGCCAAAGTGAGAGCGCTCAAAATCGATGGCGGTGAGTTGATGATGGCCGCTCACCAGAAAGTTGGCGGGGGTGGCGTCGCCATGCAGGCGCACGCAATGGTCGGCATGCATGGCCGGGTCGGCATCCCAATGGCCACGCCAGGCATAGAGTTGGTCGATGTCGCCTTGCCGGGCCCG
>DDOU01000109.1:1433-2351 GCA_002341825.1 Candidatus Igneacidithiobacillus taiwanensis
TCGCCGCGCACGTTGTGATTGTGCAAGCGGGCAAGAAAATAGGCGAGATCCGAGAGACTATGGTACATGTCTTGGTCGGCGGTACCCGGTTGGCAGCGCGCCCAGATGCGATGCAGCGGCTCCCCCAGCACAAAGCATTCGAAGAGCACGTCGGCAAAGTCGGGATTCACGCCGAGGGGCTGCACCACCCGATGTTGTCCCTGCCCAAGGCCGTTACCGTGGAGGAGGGAAAGTACCTGAAATTCGTGCAAGGCAGCAGCGGCATTGTCGGCTTCGGAATGGCGATCAAAAAACTTGCCGAGCACGCGCCGACCATGGCGACGATCCTCATAGAGATAGACGGCATTGGAGCCGGCCAGGGCAAAGACGCGAAAACCCTTGCTGGGAGTGATGCCCAATCGCGCCATAAAGATTTGCTGGTACAGATAGTCGTAAAGGGGATCGGAGCGCTGCAGGTGTCCTAGATATTGCACTCGCCCATCCTCGCTGCCTTGCCTGAGCCTTGAGCTTAGCACAAGGAGCCTGGCGCGGCCTGCTGTGCTATAGTAAAGACTTTCCGAGAAACAGGCAGAAAAGCATGTCCGATCTCTCTCTACCGCGCCCGGATACCCTGGCCCGACGCCGCCGTTTGCTGGCGCAGATAGGGCAGGGGGGCATCCTGGTGCTGCCGACGGCGCGGGAACAGATCCGTAACCGCGATGTAGCCTACCCCTTTCGACCCGACTCCGACTTTTTCTACCTGACCGCCTTTGCCGAGCCCGAGGCCCTCTTGGTGCTGGCGCCGGGGCATGGGGAAGGCGAGCAGATCCTCTTTTGCCGCCCTCGTGATCCCGAGCGAGAAACCTGGGACGGGCGGCGGGCCGGCATTGAAGGTGCTCGCGAGCTCTGCCAGGTCGATCAGTGCTATTCCATCGACAA
>DDOU01000109.1:2487-6366 GCA_002341825.1 Candidatus Igneacidithiobacillus taiwanensis
ATGCGGCTGCACAAGGATGCCGTGGAGGCCGATCTGATGCGCGCTGCGGCGGGGGTGAGTGCGGCCGGGCATCGTCATGGCATGCGCCAGACCCGCCCGGGGATGTGGGAATATCAGCTCCAGGCCGAGATCGAATATGTCTTTCAGCGCCAAGGGGCGGCACGCCTTGCGTATTCCAGCATCGTGGGCGGTGGGGCCAACGGCTGCATCCTCCATTACGTAGAAAATCGCGATGAGCTGCGCGACGGCGATCTGGTCCTGGTCGATGCCGGCGCGGAAATAGGCGGCTACGCTGGCGACATCACCCGCACCTGGCCGGTGAATGGTCGTTTTTCCGGGCCGCAGCGAGACATCTACGCCCTGGTGTTGGCGAGTCAGAAGGCGGCGATTGCGGCGGTGCAGGTAGGGCGACCGGTGAGCGATTACCACGATGCGGCGGTGGCGGTTTTGGTGGATGGCCTGCGCGATTTGGGTATTCTTCGCCAAGGGCGGGAGGAAATTCTCGAAAAGCAGCTCTACCGCCCCTTCTACATGCACCGCACGGGCCACTGGCTCGGGATGGACGTACACGACGTGGGTGCCTATCGTCAGGGCAGCGAGCAGAGCTGGCGCCCCTTGGCGGCCGGTATGGCGCTAACGGTGGAGCCGGGCTTGTACTTTGCGCCGGGGCTCGAGGGCGTGCCTGCCGCGTATCAGGGTATTGGCATTCGCATCGAAGACGATCTCCTGCTTAGCGAGCAAGGGGCGGAGATCCTCTCCGCCGGTGTGCCCAAGGAGATCGAGGAAATCGAAGATCTGATGGCCGGAGGGCTGTGAAGGCAGCCGCTCTCGCCCTTACGAGTCGACGACCTTCGGTGCTCCAGTGCGCGGCAGGAAGCGTAGCTCAGCGCGCTGCACGCCAAAGTCTACTGCTTGCTGCACCGTGCTCATGAGGATGTCGGCAGACATCTTGTAGCGCGGGTTCATGGTATCCCAAACCACGCCCTGCACTACCTGCCCGGAACTGAGGAGGATGTCGACCTTCTCGCCACAGCGGTTGCCGCCATTGGGGCGAAAGAAGAGATCTTGCGATAGGGCAATTTGATTGGGCCGGGTTGGCCCGCAAGCCGACATGCTGGGGTTGCTGCTCGTTTGCCAGGCCACGGCGTTGTAAGCCGAGACGCGGTGCAAATAGATCAAGCGGTGCCCTAGCATGAGGGTGCCATTGACAGCAAGCTGGGGAGTGTTCTGCGCTTGCAGTTGCTTTTGCGCCGCCGCAAGCTCGGTGCTCTGCTGTTGCATGGCCTGATGGAGAAGCCCAACAGGCAATCCTGGCTGCGACATCGATACCGCGTTGGGCAGAATACCTGCCAAAAGAGCGATAGACACGCCCAAACCGATTTTTTCCAGCAAACAACCTTCTCCTATTACCGTGGGGCCTTCTGCGTGGCTGGGGTGCCTCCGGGCACCTTCTCCCAAGATATCCGTTTTTGGGACGGAGACTATCGCAAAATTATGAATGGAAATCAACGTGTTATAAAATAACAACAAAAACAATAAGTTATTCTATGTTTTTGATGTATTTACACTCTTTTGCACGAGGAAGGCAAAACCGCGCAGGAGGAGGAGAGGATCCTGCCGACTGGTGGGCAGCTGCGGATGCAGGCGCTGGGCATCGCCACCGGTCAACATGACCGCGCCATGGGGGTGTTCCGCCCGAAAATTGTCGATGGCCGCCCGCAGGGTGGCTACCACCCCATGCCAGATTCCCGCTTGCATGCAGCCCGCGGTATCGGTGCCAAGGCGGGGGATGTCGGTGGCGGGAAGGAGCCGCGGTAACTGGGCCGTCTGCCGGTGCAGGCAATCGAGCTGGCTCTGCAGGCCAGGCAAAATCCAGCCACCGCAAAAATGCCCGGCCGCCAGGGTGTCGACGGTGATGGCCGTACCTGCATCGATGACCAAGGCCGCGCCGCTACCCACCTCTTGCCAGGCACCCAAGAGGCAACAGCGGCGGTCGAAGCCGAGGGACTGCGGGGGGGTATAGGTATTGGGCAGGAGAAGATGAAAATACTCCGGGTCCCAGTCGGGCAGGCGGCAGTCGCGTAGTTCCTCTTGCCAGGCGCGGACCGCTGCCGGTACGACACCAGCGACATAGATCTCTTCTTGCTGCCACCAACGAGTCCAGGGCTCGCCCAAGGTTTGGCGCAGTGCTGCCGGCGCCAGGGCCGTGGAAAGGCGCGCGGTGCAGAAATTGATGCCGTCGCGGGTATGGGCGAAGAGGGTGTGGGTGTTACCGACGCTGATGAGGATCATGGCCGTGGCCGCAGGCGGACGCTACCGGCATCGAGGGTAAGCTGTTGGCGGCCGTTGCCAACGCGCAGGGCGCCATTTTCTTCGAGGGCGACGACCTGCCAGGCGGAGCGGCAGCCGTCTTCCTCCACTTCCACCCATCGTCCGTGCAGACGATTGGCTGCCTGCCATCGGTCATCAAAGGCGGCCAAACCAGCCTCCTCGAGGAGGGGGAAGTCCGCCTGCCACTGCCGTAGGATGGCAAGCAGCAGCGCCTGTCGCGGCAACGCGATGCCAAGCTCCGCCAGGCTGATGGCGCTTGCGGGCAAGGCAGGATCGGCATGCAGATTGATGCCGAGACCCAGCACCCAGCGCTGACCAGCAGGGCCATGGCGCCCCTCGACGAGCAATCCGGCCAGTTTGCGTTGCCCGACCCAGAGGTCGTTGGGCCACTTCAACCAGAGTTCGGGAATCTGGGCTTGCAGGACTTGGTAGACCCCAAGCCCGGCGACCAAGGGCAAGAGGCCGGCGCGACTTGGTGAAATCTCCACCGCCAGGCTGCAATAGAGATGTTTGCCAAAGGGGGAGTGCCAGTGCCGCCCGCGCTGCCCGTGCCCCGCCCATTGTGCCTCGGCAAGGCCCAGGCGCAGTTGCAGCGCCGCGAGCAGGCGGGTGTTGCTGGAGTCGCACAGGGGCCAGATGCCGATTTCGTCCTCAGCGAGGCCCAAAGCTGCGGCCAACTGGTCGGCCGCCCAAGGGGGTTCGGGAAGATCGAGGTGCCAGCCCGCGGCTTGCGCCCGTAGGGGTACACCCCAACGGGCAAACTCGGCGGCCCAGCCCTCTGCTTCGGCGCTGGTCAAGCCATGCCCGCGGTAGCAGTCCTCCAGGCGTGCCAAAAATGCCGCCGTTGGTGCCTCAACGGCGGATATGGCCGTCTCCCAGCACGATCCACTTCTGCAGAGTCAGTCCCTCGAGGCCCACCGGACCGCGCACATGCAAGCGATTGGTGGAAATACCGATTTCCGCCCCCAGACCATATTCGAAGCCGTCGGCAAAGCGGGTAGAGGCATTGACCATCACCGAGCTGGAATCGACTTCGCGCAAAAAGCGCCGGGCACTGCTGTAATTTTCGGTGACGATGCTGTCGGTATGCTGCGAGCCGTAGCGATTGATATGGGCAATGGCGGCATCGAGATCGTCGACGATCTTGAGGGAAATGATTGCTGCCAGATACTCGGTGGCATAGTCCTCTTCGCTCGCCGCTACGGCGCCGGGAATGTGCGCCAGGGCCTCGGGACAGGCGCGGATCTCTACGCCTTTTTCCTGCAGCGCCTGAGCCAGGGGCAGGAGGAGGTCGTCTACCCGCTCGCGATGCAGGAGCAGGCTCTCGGCGGTATTGCAGGTGCCGAGGCGCTGGGTTTTGGCGTTGACGACAATCTGCAAGGCTTTTTGTGCGTCGGCATCGCGGTCGACATAGACATGGCAGTTGCCGTCGAGGTGCATGATGACCGGCACCGTGGCCTCGTCGCGAATGCGGGCGAGGAGCCCCTTACCGCCGCGGGGAATGACGACATCGACATAGGTATCGAGGCGGATGAGGGCGCCCACCGC
>DDOU01000109.1:6411-6814 GCA_002341825.1 Candidatus Igneacidithiobacillus taiwanensis
GCGGCACGCAGGCGCTCGGCAATGGCGAGGTTGCTGTGCAAGGACTCGGAGCCGCCGCGGAGGATGACGGCATTGCCGGATTTGACGCAGAGACCTGCGGCATCGGCGGTCACATTTGGCCGCGACTCGTAGATCATGGCGATGACCCCCAAGGGCATGCGCATACGACCCACCTGGATGCCGCTGGGGCGGGTTTGCAGATCGGTGATCTCGCCAACCGGATCGGGGAGGGCAGCAATTTCTTCCAAGCCGCGGGCCATGGCCTCGATACGCCCCTCGTCGAGGCGCAGGCGGTCGATGAAGGCATCGTCGCGCCCGGCCTGTTCGGCGTTGCGCAGATCTTTGCGGTTGGCGCGCTGCAGGTCGTCGGCGTCGCGGCGCAGAAAGGCGGCCATGTGCTGCA
>DDOU01000111.1:0-2928 GCA_002341825.1 Candidatus Igneacidithiobacillus taiwanensis
GCCAAGCCCACCACCTGGGCATCGGGTTCGCAGTCGCCAGACCACTGGTCGATCACCACTTGTTTACCCGGCGGCGCCAGATGTTTGTCGATCCATTTGGCGGCCCCCACTGCCTCCATGTAGGGGCTGAACTTGTACCCCGGTACTGGCAGATTGATACCCGGAAAATCCTTTCCTGCCTCGATGGCCGGCCAATTGAACGGATGCGACCACATGTGGGAACCAATCTCGACATAGGGCAGACGGAAGACTTCCTGAGCGACCTTGGTACCCAGCGGTGCAAGAGCAGGATAGAGCCCGCGATCGCCCGGCAGCAAATCGCCGACAATGATCGAGCCCGTGAAAGGCAGTTGGTATTTTTTGAGGATCCGATCCATGTAGACCTGGCCGGCAATGTGGTAGGGCGGGAAATCGGCGCGACTCACAAAACCATCACCATCGGCGTGGGCCATAAAGAGGCGCCGACCACTCTCGGTGGTGGTATCGGGCACGGGCATATCGGGCAGACGAAAAGCTTGCCGATACAGGGTGAAGGGATCGATCAGCCAACGGGTGTCTTTGTTGGGCAGGGTAGTGAGGAGATACGGACTGAGCGCGTAGCCACCCCAAGGCGTAATAGCCGCGGCATCTTCGCGGGCACCGCTGCTATCTTGCAGTTGCAGCCATACCTTACTCCCCTCCGGGGCCTGGGTAGCCAGAAAATCCCGCGGATTTGGGGTGATGGGCATCTCATAATTCATCGGCGCGGCGGCGTGCAACAAGTGCACGGATGTCGTATCGACGCCGTTGGGTGCTGCCATTCCCAACGCCTGAAATGCCTTGGCGTCTAGGTCATTCTGGAAATCTCCCAGAAGCAAAACAGGAATCCCCTGCCCTTTGGCGGCACGGATCCAATCCGAAAGGGCAGCGACGTCATCTACCGGGTCGCCATCACTCCAGAAGATCACCCCCGCATATTCGCCAGGAACCGGAGCCGGCGGCATCCCTTGGGCTAGACGCCGAAATTCCGGGATATAGCCGAGATATTCCAGGGGCATGACGCCATTGGCGAACGGGGTACTGTACTCCTCTGGTTGAGTGCTGTTGTAGAGAATCAACACCTTACGCGGCATCGGTTCGCGTAGCCCGGCGCCAACGGCAGTGAGCTCGGGATTGCTGACATACGGAATGAAGCCTGCTTTGCGGATCCGCTCGGCATCTTCCCACCAACCCTTCCGGTTTAAGGTCGGGGGCATGTAATCGACGACAATCACCGGCAGCCCATAGCCCTGGGCTTTGTGCAGTTCTTGTAACAAAGCGCTGCGCTCGGTCTCCGGGACCTGGGTGTATTGGTGACCGGCTTGGCTCCAACTTTGGTACAGGGACTCGGCCAAGACCGCAACGAGATCTTGATGAATTTGTGGAAGCACCGAAAAACCGCGATTAGCGATGAGCTTGGCATTGGGATGTGCGGCCTTGATGGCCTGAATCAGGTCCACCAGCCCCTGTTCTTGCGCGCCGCGCGCTGCACCCTGGGTAACGGACTCGTAAGAATCCAGGGTATCGAGAAAAAATCCGCGATAGCCCTGCGCCCAGATGGGGTCGACTACCTGCTGCAGCAGATACGTTCGGCAACTGGCCTTGGCCAAATCGATGATCTTGCCGCCCCACTGGGGATTGCTACCTAAAACGCAGTCCGACGGCAGCTGCGCGTAGCGCGCATCACCAGGAACCGTCTCGCCCACGCTCAGGTAAGAAAACACCTGCTGCCCCGGAAGAGCACTCGGTAAGCGCTCCGCGCTCGGGTTGACGATGAGCCAATCGAAATCGTGAAAGGCGGCCGGCACCGGGCCCGATCCATAGTACAGACCAACGCTGGGGAGCGATGCCGCGGCAGCCTGCGCGCCGCCGAACAACAGCAGCGCAAACAAAACACCGGCCAGCCACCGAACGGGTTTCGCCAACGTACCATCCTCCACTACCAAAACTCCCGATGCTTGCGAATTAGGACAGGGTCAAAACCAATTACTATACAGATAAATACGGATTCCGACGATCAAACCCGAGTCAAACAAAGTATGAGGCTGACAAACGTACCGCGCAGCGTTCATTCCATCTCATCGTGAGTCAGTCCAGCGAAGGCTTCCCCGGTGCCCAAGGCCTCGGCGCGATCGGCAGGCACCCCGATTTCACGGGCGGCCTGGGTCATCATGCGCCGATAGTAGTAGCGCGCCAGAGCGGGATCCTTGGCGACTCCCAGTCCCTTTTCATACGCGAGGCCCAGGTCGAAGTCTGCCCGCCCCTCTCCCAAGTCGGAAGCAACACGATACCAGTGCAGGGCTTGCCCCCAATCCTTGCCTACTGTGGTTTCTTGCTTACAGATGGGCGGCGCGTAGAGGGTGCCTAAATAAAAGGCCGCCTCGGGGTGACCGTTTTGCGCCGCCGCCTGCAGCTGCAGCAAGGCCTGCGGATCCTGTTCGGCGCGGTTGCGTAGGGCTTCCCAGTCGTTGGCCGAAGCCGGCAGGCTCAAGGCAAGGGCTGCCAGAGCGATGGTTCCAGCTACGCGTCTCATGCGCCGGCATGCTCCCGTGTGGCGTGAAAGGTGATTTCCGGCCAGCGCTCCATGGTCAACTCCAAATTGACCCGCGACGGCGCCAAGTAGGCCAAGCGATTGCCAGCATCTTCCGCCAGGTGCTCCTCGAGCTTGCGGGTGAATTCCGCCAAGCGCTTGGCGTCTTCGCAAGTTATCCAACGCGCCGTTTGCACCGTAACCGGCTCGAAGCTGGCCTCGACCGCATATTCCGTTTTGAGGCGCTCGGCGACCACGTCAAACTGCAACATGCCAACGGCGCCCAGGATCAAATCCCCCCCTTGCAGTGGTCGAAAGACCTGGGTGGCGCCCTCCTCTGCCAACTGCTGCAAGCCCTTTTGCAGCTGTTTGGCCTTGAG
>DDOU01000111.1:2999-5731 GCA_002341825.1 Candidatus Igneacidithiobacillus taiwanensis
AAGCTGTCACCAATCTGGATGCTGCCGTGATTGTGCAGACCGATGATGTCACCGGCATAGGCATCTTCCACCAACTCGCGTTCTCGCGCCAAAAAGGTAATGGGATTATGGATCTGGATTTCTCGCCCCAGGCGCAAATGGCGTACCCGCATGCCCCGCTGAAAATGCCCCGAACAGATACGCAAAAAGGCAACGCGATCACGGTGTTGCGGATCCATATTGGCCTGTATCTTGAACACGAAGCCAGAAAAACGCTCCTCCGTCGGCGCGACTTGCCGCGTCGTGGTCGGGCGCGGTAGCGGTGCCGGCGCCCAGTCAATTAGCGCTTGCAAGAGCTCCCGCACGCCAAAATTGTTGATGGCCGAGCCAAAAAACACCGGCGTCAGCCGCCCAGCCAGAAACTCATCGAGGTCAAAAGGATTGGCCGCCGCACGCAGGAGCTCGACCTCCGCGCGCAAGTCAGCGATTTCATCGGGAAAACGCTGATCGAGCAGCGGATTATCGAGGCCGGCAATGAGCTCGAACTCTTGTTCGCGGGTTTCGAGACCGGGCGTAAAGACCAGCATCTCGTCTTTGAGCAAGTGGTACACGCCGCGAAAACGCTTGCCCATGCCCACCGGCCAGGTGACTGGGGCGCAAGCAATGCCGAGCACCGATTCGACCTCATCCATGAGCTCCGTGGGGTCGCGGCTCTCCCGGTCGAATTTGTTCATGAAGGTGATGATGGGGGTGTCGCGCAGGCGGCAGACCTCGAGTAACTTGATCGTCTGCGCCTCCACACCATTGGCGGCGTCGATGACCATGAGCGCCGAATCCACCGCCGTCAGCACACGATAGGTATCTTCCGAAAAATCCTGATGCCCGGGGGTGTCGAGGAGATTGATGACGTGGTCGTGATAAGTGAACTGCATCACCGAACTCGCCACCGAAATACCGCGACTTTTCTCGATATCCATCCAATCGCTGGTGGCGTGGCGACTGCTCTTGCGTGCTTTGACCGTGCCCGCCATCTGGATCGCACCGCCAAAAAGCAACAGCTTTTCGGTGAGGGTAGTCTTACCCGCATCGGGATGGGAGATGATGGCAAAGGTGCGCCGACGGCGGATCTCGTCGACGCTCAAGGGGCGCGACAGCGCCTCGGCAGTTTCAGACATATTGGTCAGCTCTCAGACAGCGTGGAGAGGGAGGGTTGCAGCGCCAAAGACAGCACCAAGGCGTCTTCCCGACCCTCTTTGTTGCGATAATACTGCAAACGCACGCCAATTTCATGGAAGCCGAATTGATGGTAGAGGGCTTGGGCGGCAAGATTGGAAACCCGCACTTCGAGAAAGGCCCGCTCTGCCCCGAGTTGCTGGGCACGACAGAGCAAATGCTCGAGCATGGCGCGACCGAGACCACGGCGACGCCACTCCGGATGTACACCCAGGTTGAGGATATGTGCCTCTGCCGCCCCCACCGAGAGGACGCCGAAACTGCGCAAGGTGCCATCGGCGTCGGTGTCGACCCAGGCATCATAACCCGCGAGGAGGCAGTCGCGGAAAATACCCCGGGTCCAGGGACCGGGAGAAATCTCTGCCTCCAGCGCCGCCACGGCATCCAAGTCGGCTGCCGTCATCACCCGCAAGCTCATCTTTGCCGTGCCTCCTCCGCTTGCGACGGGCGCAGGTACCGCGGCTCCACCGCCTCGGGGGGAATGCCGACCAGGCCATCCGCGGCCTGGCGGCGCGCCAAGGCGAGAATCTGCGCCGCCGCCGGGTAGCAGTCAGCCCGCCAGCACGAGACCTGCGGCCAGCGATCGGCATAGACCGACCAACCCGTACCCAGCCCCAGCCACTCCCCCTCTGCCGGCGGCCAGCCAAGAAGCTCCGGTCGACACACCTGCTCGGCGCCAAGTAACTGCGGCGTTGCTGCGGCGTCCGGCACAAAGGCGGCGGCGTAGACCTCACCCCGCCGCGCATCGAGGGCAACGAGCACCGGGCGCTCAGGGACCGAGGCAGCCAAAGCCTGCAGACTGGAAATAGGGTAGATCGGTCGCTCCATGGCAATGGCCAAGCCCTGCACAGTACTGACCCCCAAACGTACGGCGGTAAACCCCCCTGGCCCCACGCCAACCGCAAAGGCATCGATGTGCGCCAAACGCATGCCCGCTGCGGCCAAGAGTCCGTCGATCATCGGTAAGAGCAGCTCACTGTGGCGGTTGGGGGCAACGATCAGGTCCTGCCACACGCGCTTGCCGTCAAAAAGCGCCACGGAGCAGGCTTCGGTCGCCGTCTCGATGGCCAGCCATGTCTTCATTCCGCGTTCTGCTCCCAAAAGCGCTGCACCTCGGCCAAGTCGGAAGTTTGCCGCATCGGCGGCAGGCTCTGCAAAAAGATCCGCCCGTAGCCTTTGCTGCGCAAACGTGGATCACAGAGCATCAACACACCCCGGTCTTGCTCGGAGCGAATCAGGCGCCCCGCGCCTTGGCACAAGGCGATGACCGCCTGCGGCACCTGGAGCTCCATAAACGGATCTCCCCCCTGGGCGCGCAGACGCTGCAGGCGTGCCTGCAAGACCGGGTCGCCGGGGCTGGCAAAGGGCAGCTTGTCGATGATGACGGTAGAAAGCGCCTCCCCTTGCACATCGATCCCCTCCCAGAAGCTGGCGGCACCGAGGAGAACGGCATTACCGGCGGCGCGAAAACGCTCGAGCAAGCGCGCCCGCGGCGCCTGGCCCTGCACCAGCAAGGGGTA
>DDOU01000111.1:5797-18036 GCA_002341825.1 Candidatus Igneacidithiobacillus taiwanensis
GCCGCCAGCACCGGCAGTGCCGCCTCCAAGCAGGCGCGGGTGTGGCCAGGATCACTAGGCTGGGGCAGGCCCGCGGGCAAGTAGAGCAATGCCTGCCGTGGGTAATCGAAGGGCGCCGGTGCCAAGAAATCGCGACTCTCCTCCAGCCCAAAGAGCCGCCGCGTTTGCGTAAAATCGCCACCAATGCGCAGGGTGGCACTGATGAGCAGCACTGTTGCGAACTGTGCAAAGAGGCTTTTTTGCAGGGTCTCGCCGGGGTCGAGGGGAGTCGCGTGGAGGAGCAGGCCGCGGCCGCGGCGCTCGCACCATCGTACTTCGTGTTCGTCGCGTCCGGCAGCGGCAAACTGCGCCAATACGGTCTGCAACTCCTCCCCGCGTCGACTACACTGCTCGAGCTTCTGGCCTCGGACGGCCGCCGCTCGCAGTGGCCCCTGCAGCGCTTCGGCGCTGCGCAACAGGGCGCGAAACTGTTCCGCCAAGCGGGAATCGGCATCGGGATGCCACTCCTGCCGCCCTTCCCCAGCGGCCTCCTGCCAGTTTTGTACGGCACGCTCCCAGGCCTGCGTCTGGGCCAGTAAGTCGGCATCATCAGCGGCTTCCGTCAACGCCGCCATACGGCTGTCGCGCCCCCACTCGAGGAGACGATGCGCACTCAAATGCTGGCCAAAAAACTGCGCCGTTAGCTCCGGTAGCTGATGCGCTTCGTCAACGATCAATGCATCGGCGGCGGGCAAGAGATCCCCCTTGCCCTCGGACTTCAGGGCAAGATCCGCCAACAGTAGATGATGATTGACCACGATCAAATCGGCTTCTTGGGCCTGTCGTCGCGCCTCGAGCACCGGACAACGGCTCTGCTCCGGGCAGTCGGCACCAAGGCAATTATCCCGCGTGGATGTCACTAGCGGCCAAACGGCGGAATCCTCTGCCACCCCCCGCAGCTCCGCTATATCGCCCTCCCGCGTGCTGCCGGCCCAATCCGCCACCCGCAGCAGATCACGATGCAGCGTAACGGCCACCCCGCCCTGTAAGGCCTCCTGCAAACGCTGCGGGCAAAGGTAGTTGCTCCGACCTTTGAGGCGCAGCACCCGCAGCGATTGTGGCCAGGCACGACCGAGCAAGGGCAAGTCCTTTTCCAAAATCTGATCTTGCAGGGTACGACTCCCGGTCGAGACGATCACCTGCTTGCCGGAGAGCAGCGCCGGCAACAAGTACGCAAAACTCTTGCCGGTACCGGTTCCGGCCTCGATCAAGCCGACCCCACCGGCAGACAGCGCCGCCGCGACTTCGGCAGCCATCTGCTGCTGCTGTGGGCGCACCCGAAAGCCGGGCAGCAGGGCCGCGAGCGGACTATCCCTACCGAGTAGAGCGTTCCAATCATGCACGGCAATATGACCGCAAGACGATGAGCCGCAGCCCTCGACAGGGAATTTGCGGCAAGCTACCCTCCCCCGCATGTACAAACGTCGTGCTCGCGTCGTCTTTTTGCATGAACAATGCCCGGAAATTGCCGCCCGCGCCGTCGAATGGAGCGAGCAGCACGGTGGCGAATGGTTGGAAGCGCAGCATGAATACCAAGATCGTGAGTGGCCTGATCTTTTGATCCTATTGGATGGACGCGTGCCAGACAAGCTAGATCTACCCAAGCACATCCGCGTCAAGTCCTGGCCACTGGGGACCGCTTGGGAGAGCGAACTGGAAAAACGGGTATTGGGGATGATCGGCGGCTTTCGCCTACTCGCCCGGCTCGATGCCAGCAAGGCCCCCGGGCGACCCTCCTGATTCTGTCCCAACTTGGGCACTCTGCCCGTAAAATTTGTCCAGCGCAGACCATGAGCAAGAGGCTTACCAGCCCGTTTGCAGGCTTTGCCGTACGGCCCCATTATTGCTTAAATGAATCTGTAAAAACGAATCGTCGCAAAACCGGGAGGCAACCGCACCATGTCTGTTCAAGCAGAACAGCCGTTCACGCGTTTCGAAAAATCCTTCCCCAGCAGCCAAAAACAAAATTTGGCCTGGGTTATATTTCTGAGCCTTGGTGCTCTCGGCATCTGGGTCGCATTCCGCGCCCAGTTCTGGATGTGGCAATACATCGTGCTCGGGCTGTGGTACGCCGGGCTCTTGTGGTTTGGCCTCAAATGGCCGCATTTTCGTCTCTTTACGCTCGTGGTGCTGGCCATTGCCGGTAGCGGCGTCGGCCTCTATGCCCTCGGCTACAACGATGGCAACAGCCTGCTTCTACGCTATGTTCTGCATAGCAACGCGATGTTCGATTGGATGAGCGCGGCCATTCTGATCAGCGCCATCGGCTACTACACCTACTTGTTTCGCGGCAGTGAAACCGGCGGTCTTTGGGGCCAACGTTTTGCCTGGGCCGCGGCCGCCCTTGGCTTTGCAGGACTGGCCATCCGCTGGCGTGAAACCTATATCGGCCATCCCAACTGGGGGCATATCCCAGTCAGCAACATCTACGACGTCATGGCCCTGTTCTGCGCCATGACCATTCTGTTTTACCTGTACTATGAGGAAGACACCGAAAGCCGTGGGCTGGGCGCCTTCGTGCTCCCCCTGGTCTTGATTGCCGATATCTTTTTGCTCTGGGTGGGAGCAGCCTACCACCTCGATCGCATCGCGCCTCTGGTGCCGGCTCTGCAAAGCTTCTGGATGAAGATTCACGTACCGTCGATGTTCGTCGCCTATGCGAACTTCTACATCTCGGCCATGGCCGGGCTTGCCTACCTGCTCAAAGATCGTGCCCTCGCGCGTGGTGGGTTCTTGCGCGATCGCCTGCCGAGTCTGGAGATTCTCGAACGCAGTTTTTCCGGAACGATTGCCTTTGGCTTTCTCTTTTTTACCGTCGGCACGATCCTCGGTGCCGTCTGGGCTGCCAAGGCCTGGGGTGGTTTTTGGTCTTGGGATCCCAAAGAAACTTGGGCATTGATCGTCTGGCTGAATTATGCCGGATTTCTCCATGCCCGCAGCCAAAAGAACTGGCATGGTCGGCCCATGGCGTGGTGGGCAGTCATCAGCCTCGTCGTCGTTACCTTTTGCTTTATTGGCGTCGATCTCTTTCTCGGCGGCCTGCACTCCTACGGCAAACTATAGACTAACTCGTGAACAGGGCGGCGGATCTGCGGCAACATACCCCACGAAGGTGTTGATCGACTCCTTTGCTTCTGACCGCCCACCGAATGCGTCACTGTAGTTCTCGATGGGCATTTTTATATCTGCCCGCTGAATGGAAGCCACCGAAGGCGCCGCCACAGCGGGAGATACCGATAACAAATGCGACACAGAACTAGGGCAGGCTCGGACGTGCAATACGATAACGTAACATAGGTCTTTTAGCTCGCAAATTTTGGTCTATCAGCTGGGAACGTAGTCATAACAATAGCCTTCGGGACTGATTGCTCCGGCAACCAATTTGCAGGTGCCCATCGCTTTGGCGGTGGACCCCGGAACAAAATTTGCGCAATTACTACACATGTTGCTGCCGGAGGGGGTTCCCTGATAGTGCACCGACGCCTTGCTAGCAAGCGTGCCTGCCTCGGCTAGCGGCGCGAATACCAAAGGTGCCACGGCTACGGCGAGCGCCACTTTACCAGTAGACTTCAGCCATTCCCGACGATTCATTGATTTTTCCATGAGTTTTTCTCCCGTATTTTGGATTACAGCGAAAATCGGACCCAACTACCTGACTTAGGGCATAGTCCCACCACCAGCAAAAATCACGAAGTTGGCTGGCGGTTCAGACCGACCCTAGTGATATACGCGGACTACCCAGATCCGGATGCAGAAGCCCTCGGGCTGCCGACCTCGTTCTGACCAAAGGAGAGAAACTCCCGTATTATCAAGCTAGATGGCGATATCCCATCTGGTTATTTTCTTTTTCGATCATGACCGTCTTTAATAAATGCCACTACATCATCAAGCACTGGTGCCATCCAGCGTAGCGGCTTGGCGAATGCGCCAATAAGGGTTTCATGATTTACTCGACGGTACATTTTCAGCTCGACCGGCACACCAGCTTTTTCTAGGGCCTTTGCCAACACCTCGGTGTTCGTTTTGGGGTTAACCAGATTGTCGTGTACTGCTGCCCCCAAAAAGGCTCTTGGCGCTGTTGGATCATCTGCAAAATCGATCGGCATGCTTTTTGCCGGATAATTGGGATAAAAGAAGATTGGGCGAATCGGCTTATAGGTGATTGGATAAAAGTTGTACGGTCCCGCCAAGCCAATCCAGCCACTAAAGATATGCGGCTGCAAACCTACCGCCGCAAGCCAGCGCGGATCTAACACTAGCATTGCCGCATTATATGCCCCGGCACTATGGCCCATCAGAAAAAGATCATGGATATTACCGTCGTATTGCGCTATGTTGTGGTAGGTCCAGGCGACCGCACGCGCGTTATCTTGTAAAAATGCCGGGTACCGCACCTCAGGGTATAACCGATAGTTGGGTATCACCACGACCATACCGCGCGCCGCCAAGGCTTCGCCCACAAATGTGTATTCTTGTTTGTCGCCACTGTCCCAAGCTCCGCCGTAGAGAAAGACCACCACTGGGTAGCCTTGCGCAGGTTTAGGGTAACCATCTCTAGGCACTGGCATATACACATCAAGGCGCCCACCAGACTGCTCTTGATAGCGTATTCCGCGATCGATCTTGTACGTACTGGTCGGCGTTAGCTGATTGATGATTTGAACCGGAGAGCATCCAGATAGTAACAAAGGAATTCCCGCGACAAAGGAAAAGAAGGCAGTAACGGGTTTACGCTTTTCTCTTGCGTAGCTACTAGGCAACATTTTGGCGCGCCGCTATAGCCATTCCGACGATCGCGGTCGCCATCCACCAGGCAGCATGACCCAAAGATTTTTCCATCGACGCTGTCCTCCATGCGGATACTCGGGGCATTCCCCCAGCGTCTTTCTACGCAGCAGTAGTGCAAATAGATGCACAGCACGATCACGCAGCGCCGCTGTTCTCAAACAGCGGCAACGCCACTACTCGCAAACAAGAAAAACGCTCCTGGTTACGAAAAATACCAGGAGCGTTTGCCTCGGAAACAGCGTAGATTACGTCAGGAAATATTGATGCCGTGGGGCAGGCGGCGGGCACCGTCGAAGCGCGCAGCCCAATAGGGATCGCTCAGGCTCGCCACCTGTACCCCGGTTGCCGGCGTTTGGGCACTCACGAAACGCCCACCACCAATGTAGATGCCCACATGGGAAAATGCCCGATGCATGGTGTTGAAAAACACCAGGTCTCCCGGTTTCAGATCCCGACGCGGGATAGCCGGCAAACTGGCCGCCTGCGCATAAGAGGTGCGGGGCACGTGTATATCAAACTTGGCGAGGATGTATTTGACGAAACCGCTGCAGTCGAAGCCGGTACGCGGACTCACACCGCCCCAAACATAGGGGGCGCCAATAAAGTGCAGAGCAGCCGAAACTAGACCGCGAGCAGAAAACCAATTGCTGTCCGCACTTTCTGCCGCATCAGCCTGCGCAGCCAGAGCAACGTCGTTACGCAGTTCCGTAGCAGCATGCTCGCCAGCGGCAAAATCACCGTTTTCCTGCAAGACCGCAAGAGGATGACTCGCCCAGTAGTAAGCCTGACTCGCCAACATCTGCAGCGCCACCCCAAGGGTCCCGTGGGCGGGAGCGCTCTCGGCGTCCGCCTCAACGGGTTTCGCCTGCACCAAGCTGTCTTCGCCAGTCTTTATGGCATGCACCGCAGTTACTGGGGCATCGGCGGCCACCTTGGCCAACACCAAGGAGGCGTTGATGAATTGCGCCGAATCAACAGGCTCAACTTGAGTAGGGATGGGCCGCGAGAAGGAGTACTGCGGCAGCGGACTGGGCTGCGGGGCAGCACCGACGCCAGCAAAGGGAACAGGAGAGAGGTGCAGCAATTGCAAGGCACTTGGCGCCAAACTATCGAAATTTGCCGGAGAGGCCTCACTCGCATGGTAATCTGTCCGCACAGGAGCGAGATGCGCTCGATACCTGCTGTGGCCCTTCATAAGCCTTGCCGGGTGATGGTACGTGACATGGTGTACCCGCTGTTGATGATGCACTACATGATGTCGCACGGTGGCGTGTGCTTGCGCAGCCGAAGTACCGACACCAAAAACTGCCAGCGACACCGCCACCCCAATCCAACTTTTCCGCATTGCGTTTCCTCCGAACGCTGTGGAAGCGTCGCTGCATGGGCTCTATTGCGAGAGCAGCAGGCAGAGACACACCCTGATCCAAAGCCACTGGCACGTCACCGGCGCCAGCTCGAAAACCACCTCCCGCATCCTCGGGCAACTTGTTACAGCTTCATTAGCCATAACTAACATGTATGCCCGATAATTTCTTCTTGGGAATCTAGGCGAAAAATCGCCATCGTGCAAGCCTCGATTTCGACTGACGGGGGATCCAATCCAGAATTGGCCCAATTCGTGCTTTCTTCGAACCTAGTGACCCGAGCTCTGGGGGATGGACGATGCACAAGACGACGCTTCCGATACGAACGAAGCACCGAAAAATCATGGCGTACAGGCTTTGGTGGATAAGCTTACTGCTGTCCGCTGCTTTGCTGTTGCCAGGCCTTGCCAACGCGACACCTGCTCCAGATAGCACAAAATCTGCGAACTTGTGGGCGCAGCTTGGCCAGAGCCACTGGATTCCCGAGGGCAAAGGCAGCCGCATCGTCTATGTCATCTCTGATCCGAACTGCCCCTACTGCAGCGTCCTCATCAAGGAGTTGCAAAAACAGATCCAGCCCTTGCATTTGCAGGTTCGCTACCTATTGGTGGGGTACCTTACGCCAAGCAGCGCCGGCAAAGCCGCCTACATCTTACAGGCAAAAGATCCCCTCGCGGCGCTGTTGGAAAACGAAAAGAAATTCAACATGGAACACTTTGGCGGTGTACCCGAGACCTTGGCTGATCAGCAAAGCGAAAAGATCCTCGCCCAACACCTTGCCATCCTGGAAAGTCTGGGTAGCCGTGAGATTCCCGCGATGATCTACCGAAAACATCGCGGGGGTACCCCAACCGTAATACAGGGCGCGCTGAACGCCCAGGATTTGCGTGCAACACTGGAGCAGATACCTCTCTCCTAGGCTGCCTTGTCAGCACTCTGTGCTGCACGTATCCTCGCTGGCAGGGTCGAAGGTGAGGGCGAAGAATGCGAGTGCGCGTTGCGGCCATTCAAATGGCCATTAGCGAAGATCGGACGGCAAACATCAATAAAGCGGAGCACTGGGTACGGCAGTCGGCAGCCGCTGGAGCCCAAGTCATTTTGTTGCAGGAGCTTTTTAGTACTCCCTATTTTTGCCAAGACCAAGAGATCGATTACTTCGCCCTCGCGCGAGCACCAGAGGAGGATCCCGCCCTCGTCCGCATGCAGCAGCTTGCCGCAGAGCTCGGCGTCGTCCTCCCTGTGAGCTTCTTTGAGCGCGCCGGTAATGCCTTCTTCAACAGTCTGATTACTTTCGACGCCGATGGTCGAAATCTCGGCCTCTACCGCAAAGCACATATCCCCGACGGCCCAGGCTATCAGGAAAAATTCTACTTCAGTCCCGGCGATACCGGCTTTCGCGTCTTTGCCACCCGATATGGGCGCCTTGGGGCAGCGATCTGTTGGGATCAGTGGTTTCCAGAAACCGCTCGTATCCTGGCGCTACGGGGCGCCGAGATCCTCCTCTACCCCACTGCCATCGGCTCCGAGCCAAGGGCTCCCGAGGTCCATAGTCGTGGGCATTGGACCCGCACCATGCAGGGCCATGCCGCCGCCAATGTCGTCCCGGTGCTTGCTGCCAACCGTATCGGCACGGAGCGAGGAAAAGAAAGCAGCATCACCTTTTACGGGGGCTCTTTCATCACCGACGGCACCGGCGCGCTCCTTGCCCAGGCCGATCTCGAGGAGGGATTCGTGTATGCCGATCTCGATCTCGAGGCCATTGCGCGCCAGCGCGTCGACTGGGGACTCTTCCGAGACCGCCGCCCCGACCTCTACGGCCCGATCTGCAGCTTTGATGGCGAGAATTTCTAGCCCGAGACCGGACGTCGCTGCTGTAGCCAGGCAAAAAGCGCCGGCAAGAGTGACAAGACAATGATGAGCAGCAAGAAGGGCGTGAGATAAGCCTTGACCCAAGGCAAACGGCCCAGGAAGTAGCCAGCGAGCAGCAAGCCCGCGACCCAGAGCAGGGCACCCAGGAGATTGAAGGCACTGAAGCGCAGGCGCGGCATGCGCGCGATACCGGCCACGAAAGGCACAAAGGTGCGAATGATGGGTAAGAAGCGCCCAATGACAACGGCCTTGCCTCCATGCCTATGATAGAAGGCCTCGGTGCTGGCGAGATGCTTCGCCTGCAGTCGCCAGCGGCCTGAGAATAATGCCGGACCAAAGCGCCGACCAATCCCATAATTGAGGGCGTCGCCGAGAACGGCCGCCAGCAGGAGGCTCGGGATCAGGACCGCCAGCGACATATGACCGGCACCAGCCAGGGTCCCGCACACAAAAAGCATCGAATCGCCAGGCAGCACCGGCATGATCACCAAGCCGGTTTCCGTAAAGATGATCAAAAACAAGCCCAAGTACACCCAAGCACCATACTCGCGCATAAACACCGCAAGCCATTGATCAAAGTGCAGCAAAACCTGCAGAAGATGCAGCATGGCGGTCAAAAGTCGCTGCTGTAGCGCTCGTAGTGGCGCTGAAAGAGGGCCTCGAGTTCCTGAATGGCTTCGGCAGCCGGTAAGCCACCGACGGCGTGTTTGGACATCACCGCCGCCGTATCGTTGAGCATACTCTTGGCATCTAGCATATGATATGACTCGCGCAGGCGCTTGATGGCGCCGACGACGGTTTCTCCCTCTCGCGCTGGAACCGACAAGGGTTCCAAGCGGCTCGTCGTAACCGCCGCGACTTCTTTGCGCCGACTGACGAGAAATTCGGCAAAGGCCAGCAGCTGCTCGCGCTGAGCGTCGTCCAACTTGCGGGCCGACCGCAATAAACGTCGTTCGTAAACATTCATTGCGGATTTCCCGGTGCCACGTTGAGAGCAAAAACCCGCGGCTTACGCCGCTCCGACATCAGGGAGAGTTCCCGCACCAGCGCAACCAGAACCTGATCGGTGGTTTTTTGCATTTCCGGCCATAATTCCCGCGCCTGGGCGAGCAGCTCACCGATATTGTCTGGGGTTTCGCGATCTTCCTCCATGAGGATGTCTTCGATGAGGCCGGGCTTCATCTCTGGGCGAAAGAGCAAGGCCATGGCACTGCCGTCTTCCGGACGGAAGGCGATCCAGTTCCCATCGTCGTCCACCAGCAGGGGAGTGACGGAATCCGGCAGTTTGGCCGTACCTGGGGACCAAACCATCACCTGACGGCCATCCACCGCCTGGGCCAGGGGGTCATCCCGGCCAGTTTCGGTGGCGTGAGCAGTGGTGAAATACGCATTGTGGTACGGCTCGAGGGAGAGTTCGGCGCCTACCTGCTGCGCAATCAAGAGCGCTCCCAGGCCAAAACCTACCACCGGCCGCCCCGCCTTACGAAAGGCAGCAATGGTGTGCAGCTCCTGTTCCAGCCAAGGGTATTTCTCCGTCTCCAGGGGCGACATCGGGCCACCGAGCAAAAACAAGGCATCGAAGGTCAGGGCACTACTTGGCAGATCCTGGGTAAGAAATACGCGAAAATAGCTGAAGCCGATGTCGCGTTTTTCCAGTTGGCTCTCGATGACGCCAAGAAACTCCGAGTAACTGTGCTGTACAACGGCAAAATGCTTCATGAACGGACTACCCCGCGCTGCTTGGGCAGGCTGAGAAAATCCTTGCTGCAGCGCTCTTTGGAAAATTCGAGAAACTCGTCCATGACCAAACTACGAAATTTCTGCTTCTGGTAAACAAAGAAATAGGGACGCGCCAACGGCGGATTGAGTGGGCGCGCAACGATCGACCCCAGCGCCAACTCCTTCAGCACCGTTGCCTCCGAAACCACTGCAATGCCCAAACCACCTTCCACGGCACCTTTGACGGCCTCGGGGCTGCCCAACTCCATGGTTATGTGTAAGTCCTGCGGGTCGATACCCTCTTGGCTCAGATATTCCATGGTCACCTCGCGGGTGCCAGAACCCTCCTCGCGCGACACGAAGGGATAATCTAGCAGGTCTTTCGCCGCCACGCTTTCCTGCTCACCCAAGGGATGATCGTAGTGAGCAATGACGATCATATTGTCCATGCAGCACTTGAGGGTCGCCAAACTCTTGTTGGTCACCACCCCTTCGACCAGCCCGAGATCGATACTGTTGTCTTCGATCATGTGTACGACCTTGTCGGTGTTGCCCACGTGCAGCCGTACCTGTACGTCGGGGTACTTCATCTTGAAGTCACCAAGCACCCGCGGCAGCATGTATTCGGCAATGGTGGTGCTGGCACCGATGAGCAGGTGCCCACGCAGGTCACCGGTCATTTCACCCACGCGGTTCGACATTTCGCCATAAAGCGAAAGAATCCGCTCGGAGTACTCGAATACCACCATCCCTGCCTCGGTGAGGCTGATGCGGTTGTGGGTGCGATCGAAAAGGCGAGTGTTGAACTGCTCCTCGAGTTGCTTGACCTGAAAGGTCACTGCCGGCTGCGTCATGTGCAGGGTCTCTGCTGCCTTGGTGAAGCTCAACAAGCGTGCCACCGTGTGAAAGACCTGCAATCGTCTGTCTGCCATAATTTTCCCGTCGCTCGCGACTTTGCAAGAGTTTAGGGATAATATCGGGCTGCATCAACAGAAAATTGCAGGAGGACGCGGGTGCCGAAAGCATGGGAAAAGCTGGACCTTCAGGGTGAGGGGCTGCAGAAGGTGCAAATCCGTCTGCAGCAGATGCAAAAGAAGCGCGCTACCGCCTATCTACGTTGGCTGGGCTTCGTTTTTGGTTTGCACCGCTTTTACCTGCAACGCCCCCTCGCCTGGGCGTATCCCGTGGCCAGCCTCGTCGTGGTCATTCTTGCCCTCATCCTGCCTTGGCCCTTTGCGCTGGCTCTTGCGATCGCGATTCTCCTCGTCGCCCTGGGGGATTTGCTGCAAATAGACAAATGGTTGAGCGATTTTAACCGCGAGCAGCGCAAAGCGGCGTGGTTTGCCCAACAAACGCCGGCGGCCCCCAAAGATTTCCGCGGGCGGCCCGAAAATCTCGACCAAGCAGCGCAATGGGAAAAGGAATTACACGCCTACAAGAGCGTCAAGGAGAGCGAGCGGGGCGGCCATCCCGCCGGCCAAACTGGCGAAAAAAAGGGATTTACCCCGGGCAGCCGACGTATGTCCTTTGCCGAGCAAGAGCGCCTGCTTGCGGAAATTAGCCGCAAAGAAAAAAAAGACGAGGGCTGAGCCCTACCCTTCTTTCTCGAACATGGCGAGGTAGCGCTCCCGCGGCAGCGGCGGCGTCTTGGCCACGGCAAGAAAATCTGCCAGGTGCAGAGGGCTACTCATACCCACCAGGGCAACCGCCACCCCTGGGGTGGATCGTACAAACTGGGTGGCGCGCTGCGCGGCATTGGCGAGCTCCGGCATCGCCTGCTGCAAAGCCGGCACTTCCTCTCGCCCCAGGAGCCCTTTGCCGAGGGTATGGCTCGCCATGATCGTCAGCTTGAGCTGGAAGGCTGCCTGAATGGTAGAGGCGATATTTCCCTGCCCGGTTACCTGACTAAAGCGGGTGTAGGCTTCTGGCATCAGGGCATTGAAGGGCAGCTCGACGATGCGCAGATGATGGCGCTTGCCCTCCCCCGCCGCCTTTTCCGCAAGCCCAAGTAGGCTCGTCATCGACTGAAACAGCGGGTGATCAGTTTCGACGCGGCAGGCATTGAAGGTAGAAATTCCATAGTAGCGCAGCTTACCCGCGGCCACCGCGCCCTCGAGGGCGCGGAACACCTCGATCAATTTGCGGTAGACCTGCTCCTTACCGATAACAGGGATCTGCACTTCGGGCTGATCCACCAAAAATGCATCGAGGGTAGCAAGGCCGGTCTGGGCGCGTAATTGATCCAACTGCCACAGCAAATACTCCGGGCTCAGGCAATGGATCCCCTGCGCCAGATCTTCCCTCTTGCCAATCCCCTTCGCCTCTACCTCTTGGGCGAAGAAGGCATCGAGATCCTCTGGCTTGCCATCGGGAAAGGTGAGGAAGCCGCCCTTGCCGAGAACGAAAAATTCCTCGCGTCGAATACCCGTCTGCAGGGCCTTGGCGATGCCAGCGCCAACG
>DDOU01000108.1:0-207 GCA_002341825.1 Candidatus Igneacidithiobacillus taiwanensis
GTTGCTGATGGTGCATGCCGGTTGCGGCAGCGGCTGCGGTAGCTGTATCGAGGAATTGGAACAGTATCTGCGGGCGCACGACGCCTACATTGAAGATTGACCCTGTCCTGCGACTTCCGACCGCCTTTCTGGCTGCCCAATGGCGACGCCGAAACCCTCTGGGCTCCCTTTTTCTCGCGCTCCGAGCGGGTGCCCCTGCGGCGAGAA
>DDOU01000108.1:336-661 GCA_002341825.1 Candidatus Igneacidithiobacillus taiwanensis
CGCCGCTGGACGGGATGTTTGGTCAATTTTCGCGGTTGCGGTGGTCTCGACAATCGCAAGCCGCGCGCCTACCACGCTGGCGACAGTGACGAGATCGCCTGGATTGTCGAGCGCTTACAGCGCAGCTTCTCCACCCTCTACGCGGTGGGGGTATCCCTTGGCGGCAATGCCTTGCTCAAATATCTGGGCGAGGAGCGGGGAGATCATCTGACTGCGGCAGTAGCCGTTTGCGCCCCCGTAGACCTGGTCGCTACCGCCGCCCATATCGCCCAACGCCCTCTCTACGAGCGCTATTTTGTGCGCACCTTGCAGCGTCAAATGGGTC
>DDOU01000108.1:753-1592 GCA_002341825.1 Candidatus Igneacidithiobacillus taiwanensis
TACTGGCAACAGGGCTCTTCCGGCCCGGGGCTCGCGCGGGTGCGGGTGCCCACCCTGTTGATCAATAGTCGCAATGATCCTATCGTACCCTTGGCGGATGTCGCCAAATGGCAGCGCAGCGCGGCGGTGCAGACGTGTTTTACGGATCGGGGAGGCCACGTGGCCTACGTGCAGGGATCTTTTCCTGGCCATACCCGCTATTTGCCGCAGCAAATTCTGCGCTTTTTTGATGGGGATACTCCAGATGCAAAAGCATAGTCATGTCGTTGCGCCGCGGCTGCGCATTCTCTTGGCCGAGGCGATCGCCATGGGACCGGGTAAAGCAGAGCTGCTGCAACGCATTGCCGAAACGGGCTCTATTTCCGCCGCGGCGCGGGCTATGCAGATGAGTTATCGCCGCGCCTGGCTTCTTGTCGACACCATGAACCGTTCCTTTACCTCGCCGCTGGTGGGGACGGCCACTGGCGGCTCGCGCGGCGGTGGTGCCTTTCTCACCCCCCTCGGCAAGGAAGTGCTCGCCCACTACGAGCAAATGGAGGCCAAGGCGAGCGCCCTCTTGGAGCCCGACATCCAACGATTCCGGCAATGGCTGCGCCCCGATGGCCCCTTGCCCGCCAGCCACAGCCAATGAAGGACTTACTGCGCGAAATCCTCTGCAGTCGCGTCTATGACGTCGCCCGCGAAACCCCCCTCGAGGCTGCTCCCAAACTGAGCGCTCGTCTGGGCCGCGAGGTGCTTTTTAAACGCGAAGACTTGCAGCAGGTGTTCAGCTTTAAACTACGCGGGGCCTACAATCGCATCGCGCAACTTAGCAGCGAGGAGCGCCAGCGCGGCGTCAT
>DDOU01000108.1:1643-2556 GCA_002341825.1 Candidatus Igneacidithiobacillus taiwanensis
ACCACCCCGGAAATCAAGGTGCAGGCGGTACGTGCCCTGGGTGCCGAGGTCGTCCTCTTTGGCGACAGCTATTCCGATGCCCAGGCGCATTGCCAGCAACTCATTGCCGAAACCGGCATGGTCTTCATCCACCCCTTCGACGACCCCCTGGTGATTGCCGGGCAAGGCACCGTTGGCGCCGAGATACTACGCCAGCGCGGCACCGGGCTGGATGCGGTCTTTGTGCCCGTGGGGGGCGGTGGCCTCATCTCCGGCGTGGCCGCCTACTTGAAGAGCATCGTGCCCGAAATTCGCATCATTGGCGTCGAGCCCTTCGAGGCTGATGCCATGTATCAGTCCCTTGCTGCGGGGGAGCGTATTGAGCTGGAGCAAGTGGGTATTTTTGCCGATGGTGTGGCGGTGCGCCGGGTAGGCGAGCATACCTTTGCCCTTTGCCAGCAATATGTCGATCGGATTGTGCGGGTAAGCAACGACGAAATCTGCGCCGCCATCAAGGATGTCTTTGACGAAACGCGCACGGTGATGGAGCCCGCTGGTGCCCTCGCGGTTGCGGGACTGAAGCGAATGGCTTTGGAAGACGGCGAGGCGACGCGGCACGGTGCCTGGGCGGCGATCCTTTCGGGTGCCAACATGAATTTTGATCGTCTGCGTTTCATTGCCGAGCGCGCCGAGATCGGCGAGGCCCGCGAAGCCCTCTTTGCCGTCACCATTCCCGAGCGGCCCGGGGCCTTTCGCTCTTTTTGCGCAGCCATTGGCGGGCAACGGACCATTACCGAGTTCAACTATCGCCTGCACCGCCGCGATGAGGCGCACATTTTTGTTGGCGTTGCCGTGCAAAACCGCGAAGATGCCCAACAGCTGCTGGCGGGACTACGTGCAGCCGGGCACCGCGCCATGGATTTGAGCGACGACG
>DDOU01000046.1:0-11325 GCA_002341825.1 Candidatus Igneacidithiobacillus taiwanensis
ACCCTTTCCCTCTTCCTGCAGCTCTATGGCACTGTGGTAGTTGGCACGCAGTACAAAAAAGATACCGACCACCAGCCCGACCCCAACACCGATGAGCAGGTCGGTGAACAGTACCGCGACGATGGTGATGACGAAGGGCAGAAACTGACTCCAACCCAAGTGATACATGTGCCGAAAGGTGCGCGGGTGGGCGAGTTTGAAGCCGACCACGATGAGGATGGTGGCCAAAGCGGCAAGGGGAATCTGATTGAGCAGGCCGGCAAGAAAGACCGCCGCCAAAAGCAAGAAAACCCCATGTAGAAAGGCCGCTGCCTTGGTCCGCGCGCCAGCGGTGATGTTGGCGCTGGAGCGCACGATTACCGCGGTTACCGGTAGCCCGCCGAGAAGACCGCTGAGGACATTGGCAATTCCCTGGCCATACAGTTCGCCGTCGAGGGGGGTACGCCGACGGAAGGGATCGAGCTTATCGGCAGCCTCGATGGAGAGCAGGCTTTCGAGACTTGCCACAATGGCGATGGTGATGCCCACGATCCACACCTGCTCTTGGCCTAAAGCCGACCAATCGGGAAATTGAAAGAGCTGGCGTAGATCCGCTATCGAGTGGGTGAGGGGCAGCTGCACCAATTGCTCGCTGGTCAGGTGCAGGTTGGGTAGGAAAGCGTGAAAGAAAATGTTGAGGAAGGTACCTGCAAGCACGGCAATCAGGGGGCCGGAGAACCAAGTCTGCCGTTTTAGGCTCGGCACGGCATCCCAAAGCAGCAAAATGCCCAGACAGACAAGGCTTACCAGAAAGGCGCCCCATTCCAGGTGGCCGAGGGCACTGAAAATACCGGAAAAAGTATTTTCCGAGGGGCCGCTCTGGAATTCCTGGCTACCAAATTGCCCGAGGTCGAAGCCCACGGCGTAGGGAAATTGCTTCATGATCAGGATAATGCCGATGGCTGCCAGCATGCCCTCGATGACCGCTGAGGGGAAGAAATAGGCAATACCCCCGGCGCGTAGAGCGGCAAGTCCGATCTGGAGAGCGCCGGCAATGACCACCGCAGCCAGAAACGGCGTAAAGCCATGGAGATCCTGTATGGCGACGACAATGACGGCGGTAAGGCCGGCAGCCGGGCCGCTTACCGAAAGCGGCGATCGACTGAACAAGGGGACGACGATGCCGCCAATGATGCCGGCAAGAATCCCCGCCATCAGCGGGGCCCCGGAGGCTAGGGCGACCCCTAGACAGAGGGGGATGGCGACCAGGGCCACCACCAAGGCCGCGGGAATGTCGTAGCGCAGGTTATGCCAGGGGGATAGATCTACCACCGAGCTGGGCACGGTTCCGCTCTTTGCACCGGACTCTTGTCTCTGACGCATCAATTCGCTCCCTTTATGAGAATAACTGAGCGATTAGAACAGCTGATGGGCACCGAGGTTCCCCACGGCCAAAAAAATCCCCGCCGAAGCGGGGATCTTGCCGGGTCAGGCTAGGCGTTTGCGGATTTCCTCCGTGGCCTTGACCATGTTTTCCAGGGCGGGCGTCACTTCCGCCCATTTGCGGGTTTTTAGGCCGCAATCGGGGTTGACCCAGAGCCGCTGTGCAGGTACCACCTTGGCTGCCTTTTCCATGAGCTGCACCATCTCCTCGACGCTCGGCACACGCGGCGAGTGGATGTCGTAGACCCCCGGCCCAATTTCGTTGGGGTAGTTGAAGGTGGCAAAGGCGTCGAGCAATTCCATCTGCGAGCGCGAGGTCTCGATGGTAATGACGTCGGCGTCCATGGCAGCAATGGCCGGCAGGATGTCGTTGAACTCCGAGTAGCACATATGGGTGTGGATCTGCACGTCGTCGGGAGCGATCTGCGCCGAGATGCGGAAAGCGCGGGAGGCCCAGGCCAAGTAGTTGTCCCAGTCCTTGCGCTTGAGGGGCAGACCTTCCCGATAGGCCGGCTCATCGATCTGGATGATGCCGATACCGGCGTCGATCAGGTCTTGCACTTCGTCGCGGATAGCTAGGGCGATCTGCAAGGCGGTCTGCTCCCGCGGCTGGTCGTCGCGAACGAAGGACCATTGCAAGATGGTGACCGGACCGGTGAGCATGCCCTTCATCGGCTTGCTGGTCAGGGACTGGGCGTACTTGGCCCACTCGACGGTCATCGGATGCGGGCGGGAAACGTCGCCGAAGATGAGGGGCGGCTTCACGTAGCGGGAGCCATAGCTCTGCACCCAGCCGTGGCGAGTGAAGGCAAAACCGGCAAGCTGTTCGCCAAAATATTCCACCATATCGTTACGCTCGGGCTCGCCATGTACCGGCACGTCGAGGCCCAAGCGCTCCTGCTCGCGCACTACCAAGGCGACCTCGGCCTCCATGGCCTTACGGTAGTCGGCGTCGGAGAGCTCGCCCTTACGGTGCGCCAGGCGCGCCTTGCGGATTTCCGGGGTCTGCGGAAAGCTGCCAATGGTCGTGGTGGGGAAGGGGGGGAGCCGGAAGCGCGCAGCCTGCGCCTTGGCCCGCACGGGATAGGGGCTACCGCGCTGGCCGTCATCCTTGCCTAGGGCTTGCAGGCGTGCTTGCACCGCGGCGTTGTGAATGCGCGGCGAGGTCTTGCGCGAGGCAACGGCTTGGCGCGCTGCCGCCAGTTCCGCAGCCACTGCGGCTTCGCCCTGGTTGATGGCGCGGGCGAGGATCTGCAGTTCGTCGAGCTTCTGCACTGCAAAGGCCAGCCAAGACTTGAGTTCGTCGTCCAGCTCCGTCTCCTGGGCGAGGTCGACGGGGCTGTGCATCAGGCTGCAGGAAGGGGCAATCCACAGGCGGTCGCCCAAGGCCTGCACTGCCGGTGCCAGGGTCGCTAGCGCCTGGTCGAGGTCGGCGCGCCAAACGTTTCGACCGTCGATGACGCCTAGAGAGAGGATCTTGTCTTGGGGGTACCCGTTCAGGAAGACATCGCGCTGGGCGGGGGCACGGCGCAGGTCGAGGTGCAGGCCGGCCACCGGCAGGGCCTTGAGGCGCGCCGCATGTTCGGCAACCGACTCGAAGTAAGTGGCAAGCAGAATCTTGGGGCTCGGCCCCTGGGCGAGTTGGGCATAGGCTTGGTCGAGGGCTGTTAGCCATTCCTGGGGCAGATCGAGAACCAAGGCGGGCTCATCGATCTGTACCCACTCGACGCCAGCAGCTGCCAGGCGGGCAAGAATCTCGGCATAGACGGGCAGCAGCTTGGGAAGTAACTGCAAGCGGTCGAAGCCGTCGTGACGGGCGCTTTCGCCATGCCCGGCGCAGCCCTCGTGATGGCGGTGTCCAGCCTCGCCGCTGGCTGCCTGGGCATCTTTTTCTTTGCCCAGCCACAGATAGGTAAGGGGTCCAACGAGTACCGGCTTGGCGTTCAGGCCCAAGGCTTGCGCCTCGCGCACCTGCTCGAAGATCCGCTCGCTGCTCAAAAAGAAGTCCATGTCGGCATGGAATTCGGGGACGATGTAGTGATAGTTGGTATCGAACCACTTGGTCATTTCCATGGCGGGCTGCGTCTTGGAGCCACGCGCCATGGCAAAAAATGTGTCGAGGTCGACCTGCTTGCCACGAAAACCGTAGCGCGGCGGCACGGCACCGAGGGTGCAGCTCATGTCGAGCATTTGGTCGTAGAAAGTGAAGTCGCCCACGGGTACGAGTTCGACGCCGCAGGTCTGCTGGATGCGCCAATGACGCTCACGCAGCTGCGCGCCGCGTGCCTCGAGTTCGGCGGCGTCGATTTCGCCCGACCAGTAGGCCTCGGTTGCCTTCTTCAGCTCGCGTTTGTGGCCAATGCGGGGAAAACCAAGATTGTGCATCCGGGTCATAGCGTCACTCCTCTGGAAAAATTGCCGCCATGATGCCGCGCCCGAGGACCGGGCTCAAGCGGAAAATTGTACGAAGGGGAATGAATCCCCTTCATGCCGCCCCTCAGTCGAGGCGAAAGCCACGGTGGATGGCGACGATGCCACCGGAGAGATTGTGTACGTCGACGCGGGCAAAACCGGCGTCTTCCATCATCATGCGAAAGGTTTCTTGGTCGGGAAAACGGCGGATGGATTCCACCAGATATTGGTAGCTGTCGCGATCCTTGGCGACGATTTCGCCAATCTTGGGCAGCAGATTGAAGGAGTAGAGATCGTAGATCTGCTGCAGTCCCGGCCAGCGGGGATGGGAAAATTCGAGGATGAGGGCGCGGCCACCGATTTTTAGGACGCGGTAGATTTCGGCGAGGGCGCGCTCGGGATGCGTCATGTTGCGGATGCCGAAGGCGAGGGTGACCAAGTCGAATTGCTGGTCGGCAAAGGGGAGTGCTTCGGCATTCGCCTCGACAAATTCGACCCCGCTGAGAATACCCTTGTCGGCCAGCCGTTTTTCGCCAACGGCAAGCATTTCGGGATTGATGTCGGAAACTACGATGCTGCCGCCGGGCTGTAAGCGCTTGTGAAGAAGGATGGCGAGGTCGCCGGTGCCGCCAGCGAGGTCCAGGGCCCGCTCTCCGCGCCGCGGCCGCGCCAAGTCGACGGTGTAACGTTTCCACAGGCGATGCACGCCGAGGGACATGAGATCGTTCATCAGGTCGTAGCGGCTGGCAACACTGCTGAATACCCCGCGGACCAATTTTTCTTTTTCCGCCTCAGGAACCTCCTGATAGCCGAAATGAGTGGTGCTGACTTCGCCTTCGGGCAGCTCGTGTTCTGTCATCCCTTCCTCCGTTACATTGATCGCAGCAACAAACTGCCCTTTTCACTCAGATAGGCGCGCAGCAGATCGGCAAAGTCTGCGCGCACAGAACCGGCCACTTCCGGTAATTCCATGAGCTGGGCGGTCCACAGCCGTAGTTTGCCGAGACTCTCCCAGCGCGGCAATGGCCGCAGGCTGTGCAGAATTTCCATGCGCATGAATAGTGGCGCCAAGGCTGCGTCGACCAGACTGAAAGATTCTCCAGCAAAGAAGGGGCCGTCCCCCATGGCGGCTTCCAGGCGCTCGAGCTTGTCGCAGAGTTGGCGATGGGCGGCAATGAAGCGCTCCTCGCTCTGCGCCACCATCAGCTGAAACTGGTCGCCCAGGGCATCGCTGCCGAGGGCAATCCAGGCGCGATGCTGCGCGCGCGTGAGGGGATCGCTGGGGTGCAGCGGCGGCGGCAGGATCTCATCCAGGTATTCGTTGATGACCTGCGATTCGAAGAGCACCGTGTCTCGATCGATGCGCAGGCAGGGAACCTTGCCCAAAGGGGAAATCTCGAGAAACCAGTCGGGCTTGTGGGCGAGATCGATAGGCGTGAGGGTAAACGGTACTTCCTTGTGCAACAGCGTAATGACCGAACGCTGCACGTAAGGGCAGAGGGGGGAGCTGATCAGTTCCAGGTTCATTTCTTCTCCTCCGGCTGGCGTAGCGCACATCGATACAGGGCTACCTCACCCAAGAGGTTGGGCCAGACGCGGTTGGCAGCGGTGTTCCGCCGACGGTCGTCGAGTACCCGCCGCTCGAGAACCGCAATCTGGTTGTCGTGGCAGAGGGCATCGAAATCGTCGATGGTGCACAGGTGAATGTTGGGCGTATCGTACCATGAATGGGGCAGTACGTCCGTCATCGGCATCCGCCCCGTCACCCCCAATTGCCAGCGTGCCCGCCAGTGCCCCATGTTGGGAAAGGTGACGATGCCCTCGCGACCCACCCGCAGCATCTCGAGCAAGAGTTCGCGGGGGTAATAGACGGCCTGCAGGGTCAGGGAGAGCACGACGGTATCGACACTGTTGTCGGCAAATTGGCGCAGACCCTGATCGAGATCTTGCTGCAAAACCGGGAGGCCGCGCCGAATGGCAGCCGCCAGGCGATCGTCATCGACCTCGATGCCATAACCCTGCACCTGTTTTTCGCGGCGCAGATAATCGAGTAACTCGCCCTCGCCGCAGCCAAGGTCGAGTACTCGGCTGCCGGGACGAATCCAGTCGGCAATGATTTGCAGGTCGGGACGCAGAGGCTGGCTCATAGTCCTTGCTCCTCGGCAATGCGCTCGAAGTGGGCGCGCATGATCCGATGGTACTGCGGTATGGGCAGCAGGAAGGAGTCATGCCCGTGCTGTGCCTCGATTTCCGCATAGCTGACCGCCGCACCGGCGCGGAAAAGGGCCTGGACGATTTCCCGGGAGCGCTCCGGGGCAAAGCGCCAGTCGCTGCTAAAGGAGGCTACGAGGAAGCGCGCTTGCACTTGCGCGAAGGTGGCGGCAAGGTCGCCGCCATGGGCCGCCGCCGGGTCGAAGTAATCGAGAGCCTTGGTAATGAAGAGATAGCTGTTGGCGTCGAAATGCTCGACAAAGCGCTGGCCTTGATAGCGTAGGTAGCTCTCGACTTCGAAGTCGATGTCAAAACCGTAGGAAAGCTGCTTGCCACCCCGGGTTTCGCGGCCGAATTTCTTGCCCATGGCATCGTCCGAAAGATAGGTGATGTGTCCGATCATCCGCGCCAAGGCAAGGCCGTGTTTGGGTTTGGTTCCGGCCTGGTAGTAGCGGCCGCCGTGAAAGTCGGGATCGCTCATGATCGCTTGCCGGCAAACTTCGTTAAAGCCGATGTTTTGGGCGCTGAGCTTGGGGGCGGCAGCAATGACCACGGCATGGCGCAGGCGCTCGGGAAAGTCGATGGCCCATTGCAAGACTTGCATGCCGCCCAGGCTGCCGCCAACGATGGCGGCCCACTGTGCGATGCCCAAGTGGTCGCTGAGAACTGCTTGCGTGCGCACCCAGTCGGCTACGGTAACCATGGGAAAATCGAGCCCCCAAGGCTCCCCAGTGGCCGGGTTGATGCTGGCGGGGCCGGTGGAGCCTTTGCAGGAGCCCAAAAAATTGCTGCAGACCACAAAGAAGCGGCGGGTATCGATGGGTTTGCCCGGCCCAATCATGTTGTCCCACCAGCCCGGCTTGCGGTCTTCGGCGCTGTGGTAGCCGGCCGCGTGGTGATCACCGGATAGGGCATGGCAGAGCAGAACCGCATTGCTGCGCGCGGCATTCAGCTCGCCGTAGCACTCGTAGCGCAGGTTGTAACCGGGCAGGGACTGGCCGCAGGCCAGCGTCAACGCTTCGCGGACTTCGAGATCGTGATAGGAGACAATGCCGACGGAGTCTGCGGGAATCTTCTCGACCATGGGCTCCCTGGTGCCAGAGAAAGGCGTCAGTCTACGGGAAGCAGCGCCTTGCTGTCAGCCCCCCGCCACGGGCGCAGCCCTTTGAGGCGCAGACTGTTGCCGAGCACGAAGAGCGACGACATCCCCATCGCTACCCCCGCCAGCATGGGGCTCAAGGAAATGCCCAGCGGGCTTGCCACCCCGGCGGCCACAGGAATCAAAACGACATTATAAGCAAAGGCCCAAAACAGATTGCCGCGAATGGTGCCCAGGGTGCGGCGCGCGGTGCCAAGAGCCGTAAGTAGTTCGCCAAGATGACCGCGCGTTAGCGTCACATCGGCAGCCTCGATGGCGATGTCGGTACCGCTGGCAAGGGCAATGCCAACGTCGGCTTGCGCCAGGGCCGGGGCATCATTGATGCCATCGCCCACAAAAGCCACACGCCTTCCTTCGGCTTGCAAGGCCTTGACTACCTTGGCCTTGTCGGCCGGCAGGACCTCGGCATGGATGGCATCGATGCCCAGGGTGTCGGCCACCGCCTCGGCACTGCGCTGCGCATCGCCGGTGACCATGGCCACTTGCAGATGCCGCCGGTGCAAGGCAGCGATAACGGCTGCGGCCTCGTCACGGATGCGGTCGGCAATGGCAAGGAGGGCGAGAACCTCCCCATTGGCGGCAACGAAAACCACGCTGCGCCCCGCGGCCTCCCACTCCGCAGCGCGGGGCGCGAAACGGCTACTGTCTACGCCTTCGCGCTCGAGGAAGCGTCGAGCTCCCACCAGCACCTGCCGTCCCTCCACCTGGCCGCGCACACCGTAGCCGGCGATGGCCTGAAAATCCTCCACCGGCAAGAGGGTGAGTTGGCGCTCTGCGGCGGCGCGCACGATCGCCCGCGCCAAGGGATGCTCGGAAGCGGCCTCCAGGGCAGCTGCGAGGGTCAGGGCCGTCGCCACTTCTGCCCCGTCGATGGCGACGAGGGCAGGTCGACCCTCGGTCAGGGTACCGGTCTTATCGAAGAGTACCGTGTCGATCTGCGACAAGGTCTCCATGGCTTCTCCTTTGCGAAAAAGCACGCCAAGTTCCGCCGCCCGGCCGCTGCCCACCAGAATGGCCGCCGGGGTGGCGAGGCCCATGGCGCAAGGACAAGCGACGACAAGCACCGCTACCGCCGCTACCAGCGCTGCATTGATCGGAAACCCGAGCAATAACCATACAATGAGGCTGCCAAGGGCAATGAGCAGGACGGCGGGAGAGAAAATCCGCACCACACGGTCGGCTAGGCGCTGAATGGGCAGCTTACCGGTCTGGGCGTTTTCCACTAGGCGAATGATCTGGGCCAACACCGTATCATTGCCCAGGGAGCGGATCTCGATGAGCAAGCGTCCGTCTTGATTGACCGTGCCACCGACCACTGCATCGCCGGCTTGCTTGCGCACCGGCATCGGCTCGCCGCTCAGCATGGATTCATCTACCTGCGCGCTGCCCGCGCAAACCAGACCATCTACCGGGATGCGCTCCCCAGGGCGCACCTGCACCCGCTCCCCGACCCGCAGCTGGGCCAGCGGCACCTCATTTTCGCTACCGTCGGCCGCCACTCGATGCGCCGTCTTGGCCTGCAGATCGACGAGCTTGCGGATGGCGGCGGAGCTGCGCCCCTTGGCTAATTCCTCGAGATATTTACCCAAAAGCACCGCGGCAATTACCACCGCCGCGGAGTCGAAATACACCTGCCGCGCCCCGGGCGGGAAGATCTGCGGGAAGAAGAGCACCAGGCTGCTGTAGGCCCAGGCAGCCCCGGTGCCGGTGGCAACCAGGGAATTCATATCGGGCGACAGGTGCCGGTAGGCAATCCAGCCCGGGCGGAAGAAGCGCCGCCCGGGGCCGAAGAGCACGATGCTGGCAAGGAGCCATTGCAGCCCATCCCAAAATTGCGGAAAGGGGCTCGTCGCCTGTAACAAGTGGGCAAAAGCAGGAAAGACCATGCCGCCCATGGACAGCACGACGATGAGAAGCGCCAACAGTAGGGCGATGAGTACATCGCGCCGCATGGCGCGCAAACCCGCGTGCCGATCCTGAACGGCAGCGCCGTCCAGGGGCTGGGCCGGGTAGCCCGCCGCCGCCACCGCGGCGGCTATCCGTTGCGGATCGGTCATGGCTGGCAGATAGCGCAGATGGGCCCGCTCGGTGGCAAGATTTACCGTCGCCTCGAGCACCCCGGAGCTGCGGCGCAGGGCCCGTTCGACGCGGCCAACGCAAGAGGCGCAGCTCATACCCTGTACCGCCAGATCCAGCTCCCGGACCACGGGGGTGTAGCCAATGGCGCGGATGGCGTCTACCGCCTGCTGGGCGCTGAGGCGCTGCGGATCGAAGTGCAGTCGAGCACGTTCGTTGGCGAGATTGACGCTGGCCTCACGCACCCCTGGCAATTTCTGCAAACTGCGCTCGACGCGGGCGCTGCAGGAGGCGCAAGTCATCCCCGCAACGTCGATTTGCAATTCTGCCGTCTCGCTCATCGCCCCTCCGTACCTTTCTATGCTGGCGGCAGTATAGGCGCTGCAGAGGCATGTAATGTCAAGCCCCAGGCTTGGTCTGGGTGGCTTGACAAGGGCTGCGGGGGCTTCCGGAGTACGGACAAACTGCTGTGGAGGTTACGTGTCATGCTAAATCGTCGCTCGATTCTCGTTTCTGGGTATGTTGTTGCCGCTCTTCTTTTCGCTTTCCAAGCCTTGTTGACTGGCGATGCTAGTCGTGTTGGCAATGCGTGTTCCGGCTGTCACAAAAAGTTCATAAAAAGTTCACACGCCTGTCATATTTCTGGGCTAGCATAGCGGGCCTAATGGAACCGCTATGGACCGCAAAATGACCAATCGCTCCAAGTATCTTCTTGCTCTGGGCTTGTCTGTACTGGCTCCCTGCAGCCATGCCGATACCCTCGCAAAGATCATTCGTGATGGCTCGGTGAGCGGCGATCTGCGCTCTTATTACTTCAGCAAGCTCTATGGCGCCCCCAAGCAAGAAAATCAGGATGCCTACAGTCTTGGTGGGATTCTCAACGCCCAGAGCGGGAGCCTGGACGGTTTCAGCGCCGGACTGAGTTTCTTTACCGCCAATAGTCTGGGTACCCACGGCGCCGACAGTAAAGCAGTGGATACCACCCTTATGGGTATTGCTCCTTCCATCAACGCCCTCGGTCAGGCGTATCTGCAGTACCAAATGCCCCAGCGTTTGTTGCTGCGGATTGGTAATCAGATTATCAACACGCCGTGGATGGGGCCGCGGGACTCGCGCATGCTGCCGCAAACTTTTCAGGGGATTTTTGCCAAGGTCGAGCCCACTACTGGGCTCACCATCGAGGGAATGCGTATCTTTCGCTGGAAAAGCCGCACTTCGAGCAATTATTATCGCGATAATCTTTATTATCCAACGAATTATGACGAAGACCCTCTGTATGGCGTCAAGAAGGTGGGCCTTAAGGATAACACTCCCGCCAGCAATGGTACGCTCGCCTTTGGCGCACAGTATCAGGGGGAGGACGCCAAGCTTGCCGCTTGGTATTACGACTTTTACCAATTTGCCAATCTTTTTTACACCAGTGTGCAGTATGGCCGGAAAGTGGCTGGTGTTACTCCCTACCTTGCAGGGCAATTCATGCGCGAGTGGGAGAACAACGGTATTCTCCAGAATTATCAAGCCAGTCTTTTTGGGCAGAAGGGTAGCGTCAACACCACGCTTTGGGGTGTAAAAGTAGGGATGAAAGTTCCTCTGGCCAACCTGTTTTTTGCCTACAATGAACTCCAGCCACATGCGCACAGTTTTGGCGGGGGCGCTATCGTTTCGCCCTACGGTAACTATACGGCTATGTACGCTTCCTTCATGACCAACAACCTGCTGGCCTTTGGGCCTGGGCATGCCTGGCGTTTGGGGGCTGCCCTGCAAGCGTGGCAGAAGCAAATTCGTTTTCTTGCCGGATTCGCCCACTTCAACACCAATTATGAGGGGCGGACCAACGGAGTCTACCTGGATCTGAGCTATTTCCCGCGACAACTTCGGGGCCTGAGCATTCGCGATCGTGTTGCCATCGACAATGGTTTGGCTTCCTACGCCGGGCATTCCTTCCTCTATAACCGCTTGATGCTGCAGTATGCCTTCTGAGGCGGCGCTGCCCGCGGAAATTGGGCTCGAAGTAGAAAAGCTCGGCATCGAGCTCGGGGGTCGGC
>DDOU01000046.1:11365-14563 GCA_002341825.1 Candidatus Igneacidithiobacillus taiwanensis
GGCGAGTCGGGCTCGGGTAAGAGCACCTTGTTGGCGGCCATTGCTGGCTTGCTGCGCCCGCAGCAGGGAAGCATCCGTCTCTGCGGCGAAACCGTTGCGGCACCGGGGGTGTGGCTTGCCCCAGAACGCCGCCAGATCGGCATGGTCTTTCAGGATGCCGCCTTGTGGCCGCATCTCAGCATTCTCGACAATGTGCTGTATCCCCTGCGCGCACGGCGCTTGCCGGTAGATCGCAAGCGCGCCCAAGCCTTGCTCGAGCGCATGGGGATTCCGGTGGCGGCGATTAAGCGCCGGCCGCACGAGCTTTCTGGCGGCCAGCAGCAGCGAGTAGCCATTGCCCGCGCCATCATTGCCAATCCGCGTATCGTCCTGCTCGACGAGCCGCTCTCGGCCCTCGACCACGGCGTGCGCGAGAATTTGCGGGAGTTTCTGCACGGCGTTTTTCGCGACGAGGGGATTACGGCCCTGCACGTTACCCATGATCCCGGCGAGGCCTTCTACCTTGGCCAACGAGTGGGGGTGCTGCACAACGGTCGCCTGGAGCAGTGGGATAGCCCCGAGGGCCTCTATCAACAACCTGCCAGCTTCGCCGTTGCCAAGCTGGGCGGTGCGGTGCGTGCGGTGCAGGCGCCGGTGCTCGAGCAGCAAGCCGGGCACGCTCTGCTGCTTTGGGAAGGGCAACGTCTCACGGTTCCCGCCGCCCGCAGTCTCCACGGGGCGAGTCGGGCCACGCTGCTGCTGCGTCCAGGTGATATCGAAGTCGATGACATCGACCCAAGCCAAGGAGCGCGTGCCGAGGTGCGCCATGCCCATTGGCACGACGGCCGCTATCTTCTCGCCCTACAGAGCAGCGATGGGCAAGAACTGCTCGCCTATTCCCGTCGCGGGGATCTCGGTCCCCGACCCTGGAAATTGCGCCCGCAACATGGCTGGTGCATCCCGCAAACCGCTACTACCCAAGAGGAGTCATGATGAAACGTTTCCTACTCGCCGCCCTGGGGCTTGCCTTTGCCGGCTCGGCCTCTGCCGCCACCCTCACCCTTTACAGTGCCGCTCCTGCCACCTTGGCCAAGTCCTTGGCTGCTGCCTTCGAGAAGAAGACCGGTGACCATGTCGAAGTCTGGACTTCCAGCACCGGCAAGGTCATGGCGCGCTTGGCTGCCGAGGCCAACCACCCGCACGCCGATGTGGTGATGGTGGCCGGCTGGTCGGCCGGATTGGATCTTGCCCACCAGGGGATGGTGTATCCGTATCGCCCGGCCTCTATCGAAAAGACGCTGGTACAGCCGGCCCAAGAGCCCGCGCCCTTCTTGCCTTACGGTCTGGATACGGTATCGATGGTCTTCAATACCAAGGCCCTACCCCAGGGCGCAAGCCTGCCCAATAGCTGGTTTGCCCTGACCCAGCCGGAATGGAAGGATCGTATCACCGCCCCCAATCCGCTCTTGTCGGGCACCGCGTCGAGTTTTCTGGTGGCCTTTGTCGACCAGTATGGCAACAAGGCCTGGCAGTTTCTTTCGGCCTTGAAGGCCAATGGCACCGTCTGGCCTGGTACCAACCATGCGGCGCTACTGCCGGTTTTGTCGGGGGAGCGTAGCGGAATGCTCGAGTGTGTGGGGCACGCTGCAGTGGCGGCCAAGGCGCAGGGCAACTCCGTCAGCCTCGTCTATCCCAAGGAAGGCACCATCATGATTCCGCGCCCAATCATGATCATGAAGTCGGCGCCCGACAAGCAACTTGCCGAGCAGTTCGTCAACTTTGCGATGTCGCCCGCCGGGCAAAAATTGGTGGCCAAGAACAATCTCTACCCCGCTCTACAGGGTATTCCGGCCAAGCCGATCATGGCCAAGATCGGTAGTTTCAAGGTCATCCCGGTCGATTGGCAGAAATTGGCCGCCGAGCAACCTGCCGTTTTGGCGCGTTTCAAAAAGCAAATCCTCGGCCAGTGAGTCGCTTTCTCAATCATCTCTTGGTCTACCTGATTTTGGGGGTGCTGGTACTGGCGCCCCTGGGTGCCATTCTCTATGAAGCCCTGCTGCCCGATGCCGGCACCGGGCAGGGGATTGCCCTGCTGCATTTGGGGGTAGACCGCCACTTTCTGCACGCCCTCCTGGGTACCCTGGGGATGGCGGGCTTTGCCGTGCTATATGCCTTGCCTCTGGGGCTCGCGTTGGCGCTGCTCATGTTTTATGCCCCACCGCGGCTCGCGCCGCTCTGGGAAGTCCTCATTCTGATTCCTTTCCTGATTCCGCCCTACCTGACCGCGGAGGCTTGGAGTTTGCTGGCGGGCCCGGTGGGCTTGATCGAGCAGGTGATCCACTTTGGTGGCACCCCGCTGGAGGGGTTTCTGTACTCCTTGGCGGGGATGGGAGCGGTCATGGCCCTGCATCTCACGCCCTTGGTCTACATCATGCTCCGTGCCAGTCTCGAAAATGGTAATTTTCGCCTTTGGCAAGCGGCGCGGGTGCATGGCGCCGGGGTCTGGGCCGCCTTTCGTTTGGCGCTACTACCCCTGCTGTTGCCGGCGCTGGCGGCGGCGGGCCTGCTGGTTTTTCTCGATACCTCGGCGGAGTTTGGTGTGCCGGCCTTGCTCGCGGGCTATGCCGGGGTATCGGTGCTAAGCACCAGTATCGAGTCGGCGGTAAATGTGTGGCCGGTAGATTTGCCGCGCGCCGCCGCCATTGGTCTCGTGCTCTGTACCATGGGGGTGATCGTATGGCTATTTTATCGCCCGTTGGTGCGCGAAAACCGCAGTCAAATCCAGCAGTCACGCAATCCACGGCGGTATTTTTGGAGCCTGCTGCCGCTTGCCCTGTTCGCTCTAATCGGCACCCTCCTGCCGCTCTCTGCCATTTTGGTGGTGTCTTTTGAAAAGGCGCTCACGGCCGGGCTAGAAGCCGGCAACTTTACCTGGCGGCATTACCATCACGTGCTCTCGCACCAGTCGAGCGCCTTTTCTGCATTGCGTACCAGTCTCGAACTCGCCGCTTTGGTGGCGGTGCTGGGTATGGTCGCCGCGCTGTTGGCGGCCAATATCGTGCGCCGCGGGGGGAGGATTGCGGCCTTTGTCGACCTCTTGGCTACCCTGCCCATGGCCATACCGGGGGTGGTACTTGCCGTGGGCATGATCCTCTTTTGGAATGCGCCGTGGAACACCTTGCCCATTTTTGGGCATCCCATCGTTTTGGCCATTGCCTA
>DDOU01000046.1:14684-15256 GCA_002341825.1 Candidatus Igneacidithiobacillus taiwanensis
GGGGCGACGGTGGTTTTTGCCCTTTCCATGCGCGAGTTGGTCGCTTCTCTGCTCTTGCAGCCGGCGGGTACGCAGGTCATCTCGACCTACATCTACGGCAATTTTCGGCAGGGAATCATTGGCGACGGCATGGCGATGTCGGTGATTGGCATTTTCAGTTCCGCCCTTATTCTTGGCCTTGCCCGCGGCGCCTTGTTACGGCGCTAAATTTTTTGGAGAAACCTATGAAAACGACCTGCCGCATGATTGCATTGGCACTATTGAGTCTCGCCCCCCTGGCTGCCCAGGCGGTGCCCGCAGAAATCATCCTGCTTCGTCATGGTGAGAAGATCAATCCCTTTCAGCTCTCCCGCATTGGCGAGGAGCGTGCCCAAGCCCTCGCCCAGGTCTATCTGGGTAAGCATGCAAGCCACAGCATTCTGCCCAAAGGCGCGCAACCGGCAGCGCTGATGACCGTTACCCTGCACACCATCGAGACCATGACGCCCACCGCCTTGAGCTGGGGGCTGCCCGAAACTGCCTACACGGCAGTGCCGGAGTATTTTCAGAGCGAAGCGCAAAAGAAAGCGCAA
>DDOU01000155.1:0-166 GCA_002341825.1 Candidatus Igneacidithiobacillus taiwanensis
GACGCGATAGGTGCAACCACCAACAGAACGGCCATTCCAGGTATCGATCAAATCAAAAACTAAGGGTACATCCAGGGGCAATTCCGGGTGCAAAGCCGAGGCCGGCTGCCAAGCTCGATAGCGCACTCCGGCCACCGCCTCACCCTGGGTACCGGTGCTGCGCAGG
>DDOU01000155.1:199-6666 GCA_002341825.1 Candidatus Igneacidithiobacillus taiwanensis
CACCCGTACCTGCAGCCGCTCTATGGAAGCATCGACAAAGCGCGCCGTACCCTGCCCCGTCGCCTCCTCCCCCAGCACCGGCCAGGGCTCGAGGGCCATGCGCAGCTCGATTTCGACCTCGCGAATACGCACTCGGCCCAAGACCGGGAAACGAAACTCCAGAAAGGGTAAAAACCATTCCAGGGCCAGAGGATAGGAGAACTCCTGCAGCTCTGCGCAGACCTCCCCCAAATCCTCCCAAAGATACTGGGGCAACATCCAGCGATCCTGCAGGCTGGTTCCCCAACGCTGCAGCTTGCCCTGGTACGGTTTTTGCCAAAAGCGCGCTACCAAGGCGCGCACCAGCAAACTTTGGAGCAAGGCCATGCGCGGATGCGGCGGCATCTCGAAGGCCCGCAACTCGAGCAGACCCAAGCGACCACTGGCAGAGTCTGGAGAGTAGAGCTTGTCGATGCAAAATTCGGCACGGTGAGTATTACCAGTAAGATCGACCAAGAAATTTCGCAGCAAGCGGTCGACTCGCCAAGGCGCCATGTTCTCACCCGGCGGAATCTGTGCCAGCGCAATTTCGAGTTCATACAGGGCCGTATCCCGGCCCTCATCCACCCGCGGTGCCTGGGATGTGGGGCCAATAAATAAGCCGCTGAAAAAATAGGACAGCGCCGGATGGTTTTGCCAGTAGCGCAGCATCGAGGCCAGCAAATCCGGGCGACGCAAAAAGGGGCTATCCTCTGCCCGCGCAGCACCCAAAGTCATATGGTTACCGCCACCGGTTCCGGTATGACGACCATCGAGGAGAAACTTTTCCGCGCCCAAGCGACACTGGCGCGCCTCGGCAAAGAGGCGCTCCGTCTTATCCACTAATTCCTGCCAACTGGCAGAAGGATGGATATTGACCTCGATCACGCCGGGGTCGGGGGTTACGGCAAAACTGCGCAGCCGCTCGTCCTTGGGTGGCGGGTAGCCCTCGATACGCACCGGTACGCCGAGTTCTGCTGCAGTCCCTTCGATCGCCGCAATCAGATCCAAATAGTGCTCAAGAACGGAAAGCGGAGGTAAGAACACATTCAGGCAGCCCTCGCGCCATTCGACGGCAAGGGCCGTATGCGGTACTTCCACCCAGATTCGCTCCGGCAATCGCTGATCTGCAGGAGCCGGAGAGGGATGGGATGGCGCGGGAGTCCAGGTCGAATATCGCGCTTCCACCTCGCCGTGAATATCCGGCGACAAGGGCGGTCGTGCGGCAAAGGGATCGGGTTCGGGCTGGATCTCCCGCTCTACATTCCAGGGCAGGGCATCGAGAGGAAGGCGCAGGCCGAGAGGTGAATTTCCCGGCAGCAAGAACAATGCACCGCGACGAAATACCCATGGCGCACTATGCCAACGTCCACTGCGCCAATTCCAAGCCAGGGGTAGCACAAAACCCGTCGGCGACCGCAAGCCACGCGACAGGGCAATCGCGAGCGCACCGCGCGCGCCGGGATCGTCAAGACCCTCGACCTGCAACCAATCTACATCCGTCGGTTGTTGCGACTCCCGCCACAGCTGGTAGAGAGGATCTTCGTAGGCGGGAATCAGGAGCTCCGGGGTCAGGCCCAGGCGCTGCGTCAGGATTTTGGCGAATCTTTCGGTATCCACTGCTGCCGATGCCATACCCGGCTGCCACTGCAGTTGCGGCCGCTGCCAGATGGGAACACCGTCGACCCGCCAATAGCAGCCCAAGGCCCAGCGCGGCAGCGCCTCGCCGGGGTACCATTTGCCTTGACCGGTATGCAGCAGGGCTCCCGGTGCAAAGGCCGTTGCCATACGCCGTAGTAACTGCTCCGCCCGTTCCCGCTTGTCCCGCCCTAAAGCCGCAGTATTCCACTCCGGCGCATCCATCTCATCCACCGCCACAAAGGTGGGTTCCCCACCCTGGGTCAAACGCACGTCCAGACGCTGCAGGTCTGCATCTACCTTATGGCCAAGGGCGAGAATCTCGCTCCAGGTCGGTTCGTCGTAGGGCAGCGTAACCCGGGGATCCTCACGGAGGCGGCGGACAGTATTCGAAAAGCTAAACTCCACCTCGCAGCGGTCAGTAGCACCGCTGATGGGGGCGGCATCGCTCGGCTTGGGGGTGCAGGCGAGGGGAATGTGTCCCTCTCCGGCAAAGAGGCCAGAAGTAGGATCGAGCCCCACCCAACCAGCCCCCGGTAAGTAGACCTCAGCCCAGGCATGGAGATCGGTGAAATCGGCAGCGGGCCCAGCGGGACCGGTGAGCGGCTTTTCATCCGCCACCAGCTGCACCAAATAGCCGGAAACGAAACGTGCGGCCAAGCCCAGTTGCCGCAGGATCTGCACCAGCAACCAGGCACTGTCACGGCAGGAGCCCGAAGCCAGCTCCAGGGTCTCCTCGCAAGCCTGGACGCCCGGCTCCATGCGCACTCGATAGTCGATATCCCCTTGCAAGCGCTGATTCACTTGCACCAAGAAATCGACGGTCGGCACGGAGATCCGCGAGACTTCCGCCAGCCATTCCTGCAGCTTTGGTCCCGCCGGCTCACATTCCAGGTAGGGCCGTAAGGAAGGCAGGACGTCTTCGTCATAGGTAAAAGGGAAATGCTCCGCCGCCTCCTCCAGAAAAAAATCGAAGGGATTGATTGCCACCATCTCCGCAATCAGTTCGACGGCAATGCGCAAGTGCCGCGCGGGCTCCGGAAACGTCAGACGCGCGAGGTAATTGGCAAAGGGATCCTGCTGCCAGTAGAGGAAATGTGGTTCTGGCTCCACCCGCAGCGAGTAGGCAAGGATTGGTGTTCGGCAATGGGGTGCCGGCCGCAGCCGCACGAGATGCGGCGCCAGACGGACACGTCGATCAAAACGGTACTCGGTAATATGCGACAGTACCACCTGAATCGCCATGGGAGTCTCCGTTCACGCCTGGGCAGCAATGCGATGGGAAATAGGATGTGGATACGGCGACTGGTCCTCATGGGCGCGAAAATACGCGTTCTCGATACTGCGGTGGAGCATCCCCAGATCTTTCTGTACTTGGTCGAGGTATTCATGCAGCACAGCGGGGGAAAGCGACTTCAACTGTAGCAGATCTAGGCGACGACGGGTACGCCGCAGGGCATCGGCAGGAATCCCGGCATTGGGCAGGTAGGCAAGACCGATTTCCATGTCTGCCAAACAACTGCGCACACTGCGCGGGCATTTGCTGTCGCGCAGCAGAAATTCCACTGCGCGCCCCGGCTGAATCTGTACGCCTACATGTTGGCGATACATCTCCAGGGCACTCATGCCTCGCAGCACCGCCACCCACAGGCTTTGGTACACCGTTTTGCGCAGGCCCTGATCGTCGGGGGGAATGACCGCACTAACCACATCGATGATGCGCGAACCCATGTCGGCGCGCTCGAGATTACGCCCCAACTTGATGAACTGATAGGCCGCATTCTGGCTCATACTACTAACCAGAAGACCGACCAGGGCGTGGCGCCGGGCGATGACCTGCTCGAGAAACTCCAGTCGGGCGCGCCGGTCACCCGCAATATCCCCTTTCTCCAAACCATCCTGCACAAAGAGAAATAGCGAATTGATACGTTCCCAAAATTCTCCCGGCAGCAAGTGGCGAAAAGTCCGACAATTTTCCCGCGCCTGGTGCACACAAGACAAGAGCGAACTCGGATTGCGACTGTCGGCAATCAAAAAGCGCATAATCGATTTTTCTGCCGGCTGCCCATAGAACTGTTGAAATCGTTCTGCCTCGCCGGTCACCTGTAACAAAATATCCCAACCAAATTGCGTACCGAGGGGCAAATCAAGCAGCAATAAGGTAGCGGAGTTGATGAATCGACCCATATCCTCGGCGCGCTCCAAATAGCGCGCCATCCAATAGAGATTTTCGGCTACACGCGAGAGCATCAGGCGTCCTCCTCGATAATCCACGTATCTTTGCTGCCACCACCTTGGGAACTATTCACCACCAAAGAACCCGCGTGCATGGCAACCCGCGTTAGGCCACCAGTAGTCACGTAGTTCTCCCTTGCCTGCAGAATGAAAGGCCGCAGATCGAGGTGGCGCGGTTCGAGATGGTCACCGATCAGGGTCGGTGCCGTCGATAAGGCCAAGGTCGGCTGGGCAATATAATTACGTGGATCTTCAGCAATGCGCTCGGCAAAGCGCTGGCGCTCTTCGGCACTCGCCCGGGGGCCGATGAGCATGCCATAACCACCAGATTCGTTGGCAGGTTTTACTACCAACTCATTGAGGTGGGCGAGGACATAGGCGCGATCGTCTTCCCGCATACAGAGGTACGTGGGAACATTGGGAAGAATGGGCTCGGCATCGAGATAGTAACGAATAAAATCGGGCACAAAGGCATACACGACCTTGTCATCGGCAACCCCGGTTCCCGGGGCATTGGCAATTGCTACGGTGCCGCGCTTCCAAGCACGCATTAGGCCTGGAACACCAATGACCGAGTCTTCCCGGAATACCTCCGGATCCAAAAAGTCATCATCTACCCGACGATAAATGACATCGACCTGCAACAAACCGGAAATGGTGCGCAAGAATACTCGATCATTGTTATCGACAAAAAAATCCGATCCCTCGGCCAAATAGGCGCCCATCTGCTGGGCGAGATAGCTATGTTCAAAATAGGCGGAGTTGTAAATGCCTGGGGTCAATACCGCAATCACCGGCCGATCACCGGAACGCGGACTGAGTTCTGCGAGCATATTGGCGAGCTGCGCCGGATAATCGTCTACCGGAAGGATGGAACAAAGAGCGAAGATTTCGGGAAACAGCCGCTTCATGATCTCGCGGTTTTCCAGCATGTAAGAGACCCCCGAGGGCACCCGCAGATTATCCTCCAACACATAGACGGTGCCATCGGCGTCGCGCACCAAATCGCTACCACAAATATTGGCCCAAACCGCAAAGGGTGGATGGGTACCCCGGCAGGCGCTGCGAAAATTGCGCGATCCTTCCAGAATTTCCCTTGGGAATATTCCGTCAGCCAGGATGCGTTGCTCGTTGTAGATGTCGTCGATGAAACAGTTCAGTGCCTGCAGACGCTGCCGCAATCCGGCATCGATGCGCGCCCATTCTCGCGCCGACATGGTGCGCGGTACGATATCGAAAGGCCAAGAGCGGTCGATATTGCCCGCTTCACTGTACACCGTAAAGGTAATTCCCATAGCGCGGATCGCCGCATCCGCTGTGTCCTGCCGCTGGCGCAGAGCCTCCGGTCCGAGCTGACCAAAATGCGAAAGTACTGCACGCGCTGCCGGGCGAGGCTCTCCCCCCGGCGTCAAGAGTTCATCGTAGACGCCATTTTCGGGGTACTCATAAAGAATTTTCGGCATGGTCCGTCTCTCCCTCGCTGGTACCGCTTGATCATCTCGAGGGTGCTCTATCAAACCCCCACCACAGGAATAGCAAGGGACGTGCCGACCATGAAGCACGGGCGCCGTCATGGCGAAGCAGCAAAATGCACCAAACAAGTGCAACGTTTCTGGCGGCCCGAAGGGCCATCACTGATTTGGTGCAATCTCCCAATCGAAGCGCGGCAATTCTTCCAAGCTACGCGCTAAACCAGCACCCCAGCCTTCGGCAATGCCCTTGTACAGGGGGTCGGCCTCGGTCAGCATCAAGTATCTTCCCCTCTGCAGCGTGTCGGTTCGATAGAGGGACAATTCCACCGGTGGTCCCACGGTCAGATTGCTGCGAATGGTCGAATTCATCGATACCAAGGCACAGCGCGCTGCCACTTCGAGAGAGATCTCCGAGTGCACCACTCGATCAAGAATCGGCTTGCCGTATTTGATCTCGCCAATTTGCAAAAAGGGATGCTCAGCGGATTCATGAATATAGTTGCCCTGCGGGTAGATGAGGTAGATGCCCGGCGCTTCCCCGCCAATCTGCCCGCCAAGGATGAAACTGGCTTCGAAGAGGGTATTGGCAACATCGCGGCTGGCTTGCAGTCGCTGCGTATCCGAGCTCACCCAACCCACATAATCAGCAGCATCCGCCAGACTGGTCACGGTCCATAGACTACGGACCGCAGGGGTCTCGAGGTCTTGCCGTAGGCGCTGCACCACAACCTGCGTGGTGGCAAGGTTGCCCGCCGAAAGCAGACAAAAAAAACGCTGCCCAGGGAGAATGAATTCATGCATCTTGGAATAGGTATTGACGTGGTCGGTACCCGCATTGGTTCGGGAGTCCGAACAAAACACCAGCCCATCCCCAACATGGATGGCCAAGCAATAGGTCATCTTGCGATCCTCGTATCTGATGCAGGTTTCAGAGCTACGATTCTGGCCTAGTTATGGCCGCCAGGGAAGCCTAAAAAAAGGCGCGGGGAGTGCAACAACCCCCACGCCATTAGCATTGCTGCTTCTTCCGTTTAAAACATGAAGCCGGTTTCGAGCATTCCACGGACTTGGCTCTGGTTCAAGCCACTCTGGCCGAAAATCCCC
>DDOU01000084.1:0-2271 GCA_002341825.1 Candidatus Igneacidithiobacillus taiwanensis
GCAACTGCTCGCGTAACTGCGTGACGGGGAAATCGGCCCGAAACTGCGGTGCCGTGGGATAAGAAGTGTAGCGAGGGCCGGGACGGTCGTAGCGAGCGATGAGTTCGGGGTCGAATTCGATGCCGTTCATTGGGCTCCTCCGACAGGCGGTAGCGGACGAATACCGCGCAGCTCGCCCTGGGCGCTGGCACGCAACTCGTCGAGAAAGGATTGCAGATACGGCAATTCGCCGTGGCCAGTGAGGCTCGCGGCGCGCAAGGTCTGCCAAAGCCCTTTGGGCCCCAGGGGCAGGGCACGGACGTAGCCGCGGTCGCCGTAGTTGCCCACGGTCCAGGTAGGCAGGGCGGCCATCCCCTGGCCCGAGGCCACCAATTGCAGAATGATCACCGTGAGTTCGGCTTGCCGGCGGCGCCAAGGCTGCACCCCGGCAGGCAGGAGAAATTCGCGAAAGAGATCCAGGCGTCTCTCTTCCACGGGGTAGGTGATGACGGTTTCCTCGAGAAAGTCCGCGGGCTCGAGGAAATCCCTTTCAGCCAAGGCATGCCGGGGATTGACGAGCCCAACCACCTCGTAGCCGAAGAGATGATGGATTTCGAGCTCCGGCCCGGCCGACTCCGGCGCACTGAGGATGGCCAAATCCGCTTGCGATTGCCGCAGCAATTGCAAGGGATCTTGTTGGAAGCCCGAGACGATATCCATCTCCACCTCTGGCCACAGAGAGCGAAAGCGATCCATGGCCGGGGTCAGCCAATCGAAGCAAGTGTGGCACTCCACCGCAATGCGCAACCGCCCGCCGCGCCCGGAAGCAAGGCGGCGGAGTTCGTCTTGGGTGCGGCGCAGGGCGGGGAGCACCTCCCGTGCCAAGGCGTAGAGGCGCTCCCCCGCCGGGGTCAGTTGCGGGCGGCCATTGCCGTAGGCAAAGACCTTGATGCCAAACTCGTTTTCGAGGCCGCGAATCTGATGCGAGAGGGCAGACTGGCTCAAATGTAGGCGCTGGGAGGCGGCAACGATGCTGCCGTACTGCAAGACCGCCTCGATGGTGCGCAGGTGGCGAAGCTCGATGGGCATGACCAATATCCTCCCCAGATGCGAGGCATGATAGCGCGGACACCGCAGAAAGGGCAGCGCGCGCTGAGAATATCACAAAAACCTGATATATGCCGTAATAAATGTGCTGAATTTGCAAAGGGTATTTGCTGCGCTGATGATTGCGAAAAAATTGCCGCAAACTTGGAACGATGGTTTGTGATAAAGAGGAGCGTATGGAAACGATCATTTGGGGCTTTTTATTTGGTGCCATCCTGCAGTATGCCCGGCTAAACCGTTACGACACCATTGCAGGCATGGCCGTTTTGCAGGATTTTAGTGTTGCCAAGGCCATGGGCTTCAGTATTGGCCTTGGGCTCTTACTCATGCAGGTGGAAATCGCCTTGGGTTGGGCGGATTACCACATCAAGCCCATGCTGCTGGTGGGCATCATCGCTGGCGGTATCTTGTTTGGCATCGGCATGGCGATCTTAGGCTACTGCCCCGGCACCATCGCTATTTCCCTCGGCCAGGGCAGTCTCGATGCTCTCATCGGGATTTTCGGCGGGCTCTGTGGTGCCCTCGCCTTTTCGGTCTTTTATCCGCAGCTACTCCCCCTGCTCGGACCCAATTATGGCGCCATCTCTCTCTTCACGCTGATGGGCGGCGGCACGGGCTTTTGGCTGCTCACGACCCTTCTGGCGTTCTCGTTCATGGGCCTTGCCTGGTATCTACACCAGCTGCAAACCCGCGATCTGCGCTGGCTCTATGCTGCCATTGCCTTGGTGCTGCTCAACTGTGCGCTCAACCTGCCGCAGGTTGCTGGTCATCCCATGGGGGCGTCTACCGCCTTTCCGCTGGCGATCATGGCCGTTTCGGGTTGGGGTGCGGCGAGCTATTTCGACAAGATTCTCGAGCCCGGTACCTGGGAATTGTGGTTTTTGGCTGGGGCGTTTTTGGCCGGCTTGGTATTCTCCCTGATCGATCGCAGTTTTCGTTTGGTGGCGGTGCCGCGGCTCTGGCAGGAGTTGCGAGGAGACAGCATTGCGCAGCGCTTCGCTTGGTCCTTCGTTGGCGGCTTCCTGCTCCTCTTTGGCGCGCGCATGGCGGGCGGTTGTACCTCTGGGCATGTGATTTCCGGCGGCATGCAGTTTGCCATCAGCAGCATGGTTTTTGCGGTTGTAGTGTTTGCCGCCTTCCTCGGCACCGGCCAGATCTTCTATCGCCGGCGTCGGCAAGCGCTCG
>DDOU01000084.1:2453-2977 GCA_002341825.1 Candidatus Igneacidithiobacillus taiwanensis
CCCACAAGTTGATAGTGTAAAGAGCGTTTGCAACTACTGCCTGCCTGACCCCAAGGGTCAAGGCTCCCGCGACGCTGTTTGCAGTATCCACCACCTGAACGGGAGCTTAGCATGAAGAAGTTGTATGTTCTGGCAGCCAGCGCTGCCCTCGGTATCTCTGGGCTGGCCCAGGCCGACGAGTCTACGGTAATGCGTTCCAACCACGATGATTACAGCCTGATGATCGGCGGCCGTATCCAGGCCGACTATGCCACCTACTTCAATAAGTCCTTCATCGGGCCCAACGGCTCCGTTACCGACGCGGGAGCGGCCGGTGCCAAGTTGCGGCGGGCGCGAATTTTTACCGCTGGTAAGATTGCCAAGGATTGGAAATTCAAGTTTCAGTATGAGTTCACCGATTCTGGTGCTGCCGGTTTCAAGGACGCGTACTTTGCCTACACCGGCCTCATTCCTGGCAATACCATCACTCTGGGGCAGTCGAAGACCTTCTTCACCATGGATCAGCTCAATAGCTCCAACGACAA
>DDOU01000095.1:0-489 GCA_002341825.1 Candidatus Igneacidithiobacillus taiwanensis
CGGGATGTTTTTGTTACGCCCTCCTGTTGCTCCATGATCGTGGGCGAGGAGGTCTTGGCCCTGGGCGAAGAGAGTGGCGCGATTCCCCTCGATCACATCCCGGCGGCACCTAAGCGCCGGCCAGCGTTACGCGACATTCCCATCGTCGTTAGCGCCTAAGCACAGTGCCCTGCGCATGGCCCCTGCAAAGAAACCGGTGGGAGAGCTTTCACGGTGGTCGGTGGTCGACACTGGTCTGCGAAGTGCCGACGAAAATATGGCTGTCGACCACGCCCTGATAGCGGCCTTGGCGGCTGGCGAGTGTGGACCTACCTTCCGTTTTCTCCACTTTACCGATTGCGCTCTCTTAGGACACCATCAGTCGCCGCAGCAGGAGCTCGACCTGGAGTTCTGTGCGCGCGAGGGTGTGCAGATACAGCGGCGATTGACCGGTGGTGGGGCGATCATTTTCGATCCAAGTCACCTGGGTTGGGAGTTGGTGTGCCAGCG
>DDOU01000095.1:595-2410 GCA_002341825.1 Candidatus Igneacidithiobacillus taiwanensis
GACGGTCGTAAAATTTCCGGCACGGGTGGCATCATCGACGGCCAAGTCGTACTGTTTCAGGGCACCGTTTTGATCGATCTGGATATTCCGCGCATGTTGCAGGTCTTACGAGTGCCGGCAGAAAAACTCGATGCCCACGCCATACAATCGGTGGCAGAGCGGGTCACTAGCCTGCGTACCCTTCTTGGCCGTATTCCTGCCAAGGATGAGGTGAAGCGAGCCTTGTTGCAAGGATTCCAGCAGTATTTTGGCTGGGATCTGCAAGATGCTCCGCTCCCAGCTACGGTATCGACTCGACTGGAAGAATTCTTGGCGATCGTGCGTGATCCCGAGTGGCTGAACTTGCAGGATCGTCCTTCGAGTGAGCAACCCTTACTGCAGGCTGTGCATCGCAGTACCGGAGGCACCTTGCGTAGCTCCTTGCTTTGGGACGAGCGGGGACGGCGGATTCGACAGATCACCTTCAGTGGCGACTTTTTCTTGCAGCCACGCCGCGCCTTGGTCGATCTCGAGGCCGCCCTGCGCAACAGTCATATCGACGATTTACCAAATATCGTCGAGCGTTGGTACGTTGACACCCCTGTCGATGCCTCTGGTTTGCTTCCCCAGGATTTCGTTGCCGTGGTGCGTGAGGCCTTGGCATGCGTGTAGTCGATTGTGATGTCCTCGTGGTTGGGGTTGGTCCGGGTGGGGCGGCGGCAGCTCGGGCGACCGCTACGGCGGGCCTGCGCACTCTCGCCATCGACAAGCGCCGGGAAATCGGCGTGCCGGTGCAATGCGCCGAATTTGTCCCTATGCCGCTGATGCGCAGCGTGCGCGAGACCCTGTCGCAAGTGCAGGAAGTGAGCGGCATGCTGACGATTCTGCCCTCGGGTGCCCGTGAGCATTCGGTGTTTCCCGGATTAATGATTGATCGGGCACGTTTTGATCAGGGGCTGGCGAAATTGGCGGAAGATGCGGGTGCTGAGATTTGGCAACGCAGTCAGTTTCGGTCTTGGGATGGAGAGATCGCGACGGTGCTCCAGGAGCAAGAGGCCGTCGCCGTTCGCCCGCGCTTTCTCCTCGGTGCCGATGGCCCCCACAGTGCCGTCGCTGAGGCCTTCGGGGTACCTCCACAGCCTATTGTGTTCACGCGCCAGTATACCGTGCCGCTGCTGCAGCCCTACCAAGATACGGATATCTTTCTCTCCGATGCCTTCCCTGGTGGATACGGTTGGCTCTTTCCACGTGGGCCCGTGGCCAACCTGGGTTTGGGTGCAGATCGGCGCTTTGCAGACAATCTCAAGGCCCCTCTGGAGCTACTGCACCAGCAAATGCAGGAGCGTGGCCTAGTGGGTGCGGAGATTTTGGGGCGAACGGGTGGTGCCATTCCCGTCGGGGGGCTTCGCCCGATGGTGCACGAGCGTGCCCTATTGATTGGGGACGCCGCAGGGCTGACGCATCCCATCACTGGGGCCGGTATCCCGGCCGCCGTGATTAGTGGTGAGGCGGCGGGACGTGCAGTGGCAGCTTGGCTGGCCGGCGATGCCGATGCCCTGCAAGAGTACGAAGAAGATATGACCGACCAATTTGGGCCAGCCTTGCAGCGCGCCATAGAGCGGCGGCGGGCATTGGAGGCCGTTTGGCATCAGCCGGCGGCACAGGAGGATCGCGTCATGCGATCTGGATGGATTGCTTTTCCGGAGTATTTTGCTGCCTGAAGGCGGCTCGTCGAGGAGGATTTGTCATGAGTGCGGTCGTCACCGAAAATCAACCCCTGAACTTTTACCGGCCCGACTATTTCGTCAAAACGCCGGCCATGCGTTCGCCCGAGTA
>DDOU01000095.1:2473-2700 GCA_002341825.1 Candidatus Igneacidithiobacillus taiwanensis
CTGAACCTGCTCATGACCTATCCCGAGGGTTGTCGTGCCAACTGCACCTACTGTGGCTTGGCGCGCCATCGGGAAGAGAGCCGGGACTATGCCGATCGCAATTTCATTCGTGTCGACTGGCCTACGGTGCGGGTCGATGAAATGCTCGAGCGTATCCTTGCCAATAGCGACAAGGGGCAGTTTGAGCGTATGTGCATCAGTATGATCACCCATCCCGATTCCGACCA
>DDOU01000095.1:2767-3426 GCA_002341825.1 Candidatus Igneacidithiobacillus taiwanensis
AAGCAGGATCTCATCACCCTCAAGGAGTTGGGTGCCGATATCTTCACTGTTGCCCTCGACGCCGTCACGCCAGAAATTTTTGAACGCACCCGCGGTAAGACGGTGCAAAGCCCGCATAGCTGGGACAAGTATTGGCAGACCATCGAGTGGGCCGCGGAAATCTACGGACCAGAAAAGTTCGGTGCGCACCTCATCTGCGGCATGGGCGAGACGGAGCAGGAAATCCTCGAAGTCTGTCAGCGCATGAAGGATATGGGCGGACACAACCATATGTTTGCCTTTTTTCCGGAGAAGGGCTCGATGATGGAAGACTGGGATCCAGTGCCCCAGGATCAGTGGCGGCGGGTGCAGCTCGGGCGTTTCCTGATTGACTATGCCGGTGGGCGTTTTGAGGATATGAGCTTCGATCAATACGGGCGAGTGGAAGACTTCGGCTTTCCCCAGGCTGAACTCGAGAGCATCATCGACTCGGGTAAACCCTTCCAGACTTCGGGCTGCCCGGGTAAGGACGATGAAGAGGTTAGCGCCTGCAACCGACCCTATGGTGATTCGTCGCCCTCGGATATTCGTTCTTTCCCCTTTGCCCTGAATAAGCAGGACGTAGAAATCGTGCGGCGGCAGATGCGTTTGCAGGAGCTGCAGTTTCCTGGATGATGTAG
>DDOU01000095.1:3483-3979 GCA_002341825.1 Candidatus Igneacidithiobacillus taiwanensis
CCTCTTGATCAGTGCAAAAAAAAATTGATTATTTCAGTTCTTGAAACACCTTGGTCTATCGGCCACAATCATGATGTCATTTGGCAACAAACAAGAGGGCGGAGATAGTGAAGAAGACAAAAATTCTGGGTTGTGCAGTTGCTGCGGCCATTGCTGCCGCGGCTTTTTCTGGTAGCGCCTTTGCCACCAACGGCTACCAGTTGATTGGTATCGGCCAGTATGCCGTGGGTATGGGCGGTGCCGTGGTTGCGGCTCCTGACGATCCTTTGTCCGCCGCCATCAGCAATCCTGCCGGGCTGGCGTTGATGCATCCGCAGGCGGCCTTCTCGGCAGAAGTATTCAATCCGACCCGCAAAACGAACATGGGCTTTGGTGAAATTGGCAGCCACAGTAATGTGTACGGGATTCCGGCGATTGGATGGGTTGCGCCTGCCTTTGGTGATGGCATTGTCTTTGGTGGTGGTGTATACGGTACCTCTGGTCTGGGTGTGAATTA
>DDOU01000083.1:0-3099 GCA_002341825.1 Candidatus Igneacidithiobacillus taiwanensis
GGTTTTGAAGTAGGCAAAGCCTTTGACGCGCAAGCTGGTGAAAATGGTCAACCCGAACACCGTCAGTGCCACCGCAAAAGTGGTGTTGAGGTTGACGGTAGGCGTGATACGAAAATGCTCGATGCCAAACCAAGCAGCAACCGCCCCCGGCAGATAGGCAGGGATCAAGTCCATGCTGTTCATGAGTAGGATCCAGAGAAAGACTGTCAGGGCGACGGGGGCGATCAGCGGATCCCGGACCGGAAAGCTGTCGGAAACGAGTTTGTCGATGAACTCTACAACTCCTTCCAGCCATGCCTGCATGCCGCCAGGGGCACCAGACTGCAGCCGACTACCGACGACCATGGCAGTGATCACCAGAATCGCTGCCATGACCCAACCCATAAGGATGGTATCGAGATCGAAGGTCCAGAAGCCCTGACCAACGGTCCAGTTGGTCAAGTGGTGGGCGATGTCGCCAGATGCCACGTTTCATCTCCTTTTCCTGCTGCGTTCCCGCAGCATGAAGCCTAAGTACACGAAATGTGCGAGCAAGAGCCCGATAACGAGGCCGAGAACCGGCAAACGCAACCAAGCAACCGCCACCAACAGCGCAACGATGGTGAAGACCCAGCGCTGCAACACCGCTCCACCCAAGCGCTTGGCAGCAGCTGCAGGTACAGCGGGGAGCGCCAGCAGGCGACTTCCCAAGATGAGCATGTTCATGACGCTCAATATGGCGGCGTAGAGCACCGCCCATCCCTCCCGCTGGTTCCACCGCCAAGCAAGCACGGCGGCAACGAGTAGGGAGGACAGCAGCACCCACGCGGCAACCCGGCCCACATACGCGGAGATTGCCCAGGAGGCCATTGTTGCGGGTTTTTCTTGCATCGGCCTCACCGCAAATTGGCAGGGAGTCTAAACAGGCACTCGAGCAAGGTCAAGAGTCCGCAGCGGGATCATCAAGCAGCCCGAGGCGCTGCCACAAGGTGTCGGCTTCGGCAGCAGTGCGCCATCGAATGCAGAGCTCTCCCGCCTCACCCCGGCGGCGCAGACGGATCGGTAGGCCGAGAACCTGCTCGACTTGTCGCTGCAAGGCTGCTTGCTCGATATCCTTGGCTGCCGGTCGCGGCGCCGTTTCCGCGGTGAGGCGCTGCACCAGACGTTCGGTTTGTCGCACGCTGAGGCCGCCAGCAACGATATCCGCCGCTGCCCGCCGCTGCAGCGCGGGCGGTAAGGGGAGCAAGGCCCGGGCGTGGCCCGCGCTCAGGGCACCAGACGCAAGCTGTGGCGCCAGGGAGGAGTCGAGACGCAGCAAACGGAGTTGGTTGCTGATGGCCGCCCGGGAGCGACCCAGGGCCTGGGCCAAAGCCTCATGGCTAAGGGAAAACTCCGTCAAGAGTCGTTGCAAGGCGGCCGCTTCTTCGAGGGGGTCGAGGTCCTGACGCTGAATGTTTTCGATCACTCCGATGACCAAGGCCTGCTGCTCCGAGGCCTCGCGGATAAGGGCGGGGATTTCCCGCAGTCCAGCCAACTGAGCCGCCCGCCAGCGGCGCTCGCCCGCCAGTAGCGCGTAGCGACCATCGGCCTCGGCACGCACCAAGATCGGTTGCAGGACACCCTCAGCGCGGATGGAATCGGCCAATTCCTGCAGGGCATCTTCGGCAAAATGCCGACGCGGCTGCTGGCTACCGGGGTGGATCAAATCCAGGGGCAAATGGCGCAAGGTGCTGCTTTCCCGACTGCCGGCAAAGAGGGCGTCGAGACCACGCCCGAGGGCGGCGGGTTTTTTGCTCATTGGCGCTCCTCCCGGAGCAGAAATTCTTGCGCCAGGAGCCGATAGGCTTCCGCCCCGGCACAACTGGGGTCGTATTCGACGGCCGGACGGCCAAAACTTGGCGCTTCGGCAAGTCGTACGTTACGGGGAATGATGACGTGATAGAGGCGATCTGGAAAATGGCTTTCGAGTTCGCCACTGACCTCCGTGGAGAGGCGATTGCGAGCGTCGAACATGGTGCGCAACAGGCCGTCGACCTCCAAACCGGGGTGCAACTGGGCACGTACCCGACGCAAGGTGTCGAGGAGTTGGGTCAGCCCCTCGAGGGCAAAGTACTCGCATTGCATGGGGATGAGAACGCGATTGGCCGCAACGAGGGCGTTGAGGGTGAGCAAGCCAAGCGAGGGCGGGCAGTCGATCAAGACATATTCCCAGTCGTCGGCGCATTGCAAAGCATTACGCAATCGGAATTCGCGCTCGTCGCCACTGGCGAGTTCCAGCTCCACGGCCGCCAAGTCTGCGCTGGCAACCAGAAGAGAGAGCTGCCCACGTTGGAGCAACGCGCTGCGCAGGTCGGCCTCACCCATCAGCACGTGGTAGGCATTGGGCCAGCGTCCTTTCTCCATCCCGAGGCCGGTGCTGGCATTTCCCTGGGGATCCAGGTCGATGAGCAGGACTTGCTTGCCGAGGGCCGCGAGGGCGACGGCGAGATTGACCGCCGTTGTGGTCTTTCCGACCCCCCCTTTTTGGTTGGCAATGGCCACAACCCGCATTTTCGTTCTCTCCAAAGCAAACTGCGGGTCAAGGATACCGATTGCCGGGGGCGCCGACTAGGGAGGACAGGCGGTAACTGGCCATGACGACGCTAGGCCTTTTTACGCAATGCCTCGACTTCACGCTCCAGCTTTTTCACGCGGGTGAGGACCGGGTCGGTGGCCGTCGGTCGCCGCGCTGCCAAAATTGCTGCAGTAAGGGTATCGAGGCGGGCATCCAAACGGGAAAAGCCGTCTTCCATACGCTCGGCGAGATGGTCGACGCGGGCGTTGTGGCCGGTACCGAGGGCATCGACCCGCGCATCCAGACGCGCAAAGCCATCATTCATCCGCTCGGCGAGGGAGTCGACACGGGCCGCGAGGTGATCGACGCGCCCATCCAAGCGATGGACGCCTTGCCCGCTCTCCCGCACTTCTTTTTCGAGGGAGTCGAGGCGAGAACGCAGGGATTCGACGCCGGGGGCGATGACGCCCTCGAGCACCTTCCGCACGCTATCGATGGTTTCTTGGATGTCCATGGCATGCAGTCTAGTACTATCAACCTGTTGCTGCCAGGGGGACTTGCGCCTG
>DDOU01000083.1:3190-3603 GCA_002341825.1 Candidatus Igneacidithiobacillus taiwanensis
GCCAAGAGCAACAGGGTACCAGGCTGCAGGCAAGCCGCCACCATTTGTAGAAAATCGGCGAGCTCGGCGGTGGCACGGCTGACCAAGACCATTTGCGGGGCGGTAGGTAGTTTTTCTGCCCGTTGCGGGAACACCGTAACAGCGGGCAGTCCCAGCAGCGCGATGCTGTGGCGGAGGAAGGCGACGCGCTTGGCCGCTGGCTCCACCAAGGTAAAGGCCTGCTGCGGGCGAGCAATGGCCAGGGGGATTCCGGGAAGCCCGGCACCGCTGCCGATGTCATAAACGGGCCTATGCGCCGGTAGGAAGGGCAAGAAACTGAGACTATCGAGAAGGTGACGCTCGACGGCCACTTGCGGGTCTTGGATGGCGCTCAGGTTATGCACCCGGTTCCAGCGCAGGAGTTCGACGAGATA
>DDOU01000041.1 GCA_002341825.1 Candidatus Igneacidithiobacillus taiwanensis
GGAAGCTTGTCTACTTGCAATTCTTGCCGTCCTTCATGCTATATTGACTCGACGCCCCCAGTGGGCGCTGAGCAACGGAAAGCCCATGCATCTCGTGCTTCGTCTCGACGTCAGCGGCCGTCCCATGGCTTGGGAAACCTGGGAAGAAGCAGCTGCCCATTATGCCCGCGGCAATGTCGCCTGGACCCTGGGTGACCCCTTCTTTACTGCCCACGGCGGTACCTCGCGTTGTAGCGGGGAGACCTCCTACCTCGATATCCATCCGCTCATTGCCGTACGCGGTCGGCACCAAGGCAAGATTCGCCCACCGGCCCTCAACAATCCCACCCTCTTCCATCGCGATCGCCACCTCTGCCTGTACTGCGGTGGCAGCTTCCCGCAGCGCGACCTCACCCGCGACCATGTCGTGCCGCTGTCGCGCCAAGGCAAGGACGTCTGGACCAATGTCGTCACCGCCTGCCGCTGGTGCAATAGCCGCAAGGACAATCGCACCCCGGAAGAGGCAGGCATGCCCCTGCTCGCCGTTCCCTTCACCCCAACTTGGGCCGAGTATCTGCTGCTCAGCAATCGTCGCATCCTCGCCGATCAGATGGAGTTCCTCCTCGCTCAGGTACCGGAGTCGCGGCAGCACGTCTTCTGAGNNGTCTAGGCTTCGTCGCGCCAGTGCTGGCGGACGATGTCCGCCGCCGCCTGGATGGCGTGCAGCAAGCTGTGAATCTCGGCCCTTCCGGTCCCCGCCAGCTCCAGGGCGGTACCATGGTCGACGCTGGTGCGGATGATGGGCAGCCCCAGGGTGATGTTCACCGCTTCGCCAAAGGCATGGTACTTCAAGACCGGCAGACCCTGATCGTGATACATGGCCAGCACGGCATCGGTGTCTTCCAAAAAACGCGGCGTGAAGAGCGTATCCGCGGGCCAGGGACCGCTGATCGCCCAGCCCTCGGCGCGGAGCTTGTCCACCACCGGGGCGATGATCTCGATTTCCTCGCGCCCCAAATGCCCGCCCTCGCCGGCGTGGGGGTTGAGCCCAGTAACGCGAATGCGCGCCTCGCCAAGGCCAAAATCCCGTTGCAGACCCCGATGGAGCAGGCGCAGGCTGCGTTCCAAATCGCGCCCATTGAGGGCATCGGCAACCGCGCGCAGAGGCAGATGGGTAGTGGCCAGGGCAACGCGCAGGCCGCGCCCGGCCAAGAGCATCAACACCTCTTCTTGGCCGCAACGGGCAGCGAGATATTCGGTGTGTCCGCTGAAGGGAATGCCGGCATCGTTGATGACGCCTTTGTGCAGAGGGCCGGTGACCAGGGCGTCGGCAAGCCCCGCCTGCAGCAAGGATACCGCCCGGTCGAGGCCGGCGAGCACGGCGGCGGCATTGGCAGGATCGAGTTCGCCGGGGCGACAGCGCTGCGGTAACTCGATGGGCCAAACCGCCAGTTCTCCTGCCTTGTGCGACGGCCAGGGCTCCTCCGCCTGCCAGGGGCGCAGCGCCACCGGAATGCCCAGCTGCACCGCGCGCCGGCGTAAGCAGTCGAGATCGCCAATCAGCACCAGGGGTGGCAGATCGTGCTGCGCCAGGGCAACACAGAGATCGGGGCCGATGCCTGCCGGTTCGCCAACGTTGACGAGCAGTCGCGGCTCCTTCATGGCGCTGCCTTCTCGCTCTCGATGCTGACGATACCNNTTCGCTGCGGTAGCCGCAATACCGTTGCCTCGATACGCCCCTGGGCAAGTGCCAAGCCGAGGCGATCACCCACCCGCACCTCAGCGCCGGCTTTGGCATCGCGTCCATTGATCTGCACCCGGCCGGCATCGCAGAGGGCCTTGGCAACGCTCCGGCGCTTGATCAGCCGTGACATCTTCAAAAACAGATCGAGGCGCAGGGTATCAGCCATGGCCGCGCGCCTCCTGCAGGATATCGGTAAAGACCTCTTCCAGCCGCGGCTCCTGCAGATGCAGATCGAGAATCTGCGCCGGTAGCCCCTGCAGAATGCGTAGCACCTCGTGCATCGGGTGCTGCAGCGCATCCACCTGCAAAACCCGGGTATCGCCGTTGGCGCCCAGGAGAATCTCTGGTAAGGGGTCGGGTAGGGTGCCAGGGTCGCGGTCAAACTGCACCGTCAGGGTGCGGCAGCGTCGACTTTTGGCGAGCAAGCGCTCTTTGTGGTCGAGGGCAATGATTTGTCCCTGCTGCAGAATGGCAATCCGCTCGCAAAGCTCCTCCGCCTCTTCCAAATAATGGGTGGTGAGGATGACGGTATGGCCGCGGCGATTGTAGTCCCGCACAAAACGCCACAGGCTCTGGCGCAATTCTACGTCCACTCCTGCCGTCGGCTCGTCGAGGACGACGACGGGGGGGCGATGTACCAAGGCCTGGGCGATCAGCACCCGGCGCTTCATACCCCCGGAGAGATTACGCAGATTGGTATTGGCCTTGTCGCTCAGGTCGAGCTCGGCCATGAGCTCGTCGATCCAGTCATCATTGTGGCGCAGACCAAAGTAGCCCGACTGCCAGCGCAAAAACTCGCGCACCGTAAAGAAAGGATCATAGGCCAATTCCTG
>DDOU01000175.1:0-2036 GCA_002341825.1 Candidatus Igneacidithiobacillus taiwanensis
ATCCACGCCAACGCCGGCAAGGTCGAGAAGGCGGTCGCCACGGGTAATCCGGTCAGCTTCACCATGTCGAGCGCCCAACGTCATGGCTACGGCCAGGAGTTGAGCTACGAGCCGGGTAGCGGGCGCATCGTGCTCACCGGTGATGCGCATCTCTGGCAGGGCAAAAATGAGGTCACCGGCAATCAGGTGATCTACCTGCTGCAGAGTCAGCAGACCGAAGTCACGGCAAGCCCAGGGGGGCGGGTGCGCTCGGTCTTCTATCCGGCCAAGGACGACAAGTCGAAGCCATGACCGCAGAGCTGCGCGCCGAATCCCTGGTCAAGCGTTTTCGCCGGCGTACCGTCGTGCGCGGGGTGTCGGTGGAGGTGCAGGCGGGCGAGGTGGTGGGTCTTTTGGGACCAAATGGTGCCGGCAAGACCACGACCTTCTACATGATGGTGGGCCTGGTACGCCCCGATAGCGGCCGTATCCTGCTCAATGGCGAGGATATCAGCACCCTGCCCATGCACCGGCGGGCGCGCTTGGGACTGGGCTATTTGCCCCAGGAGCCTTCGGTGTTTCGACAGCTGAGTGCCGCGGACAACATCCTGGCGGTTCTCGAACAACTTCCTCTTAGTGCCGAAGAACGTAGTGAGCGCCTCGAACAGCTACTGTCGGAGCTGCATTTGCAGAGTCTGCGCAATAGTCGCGGTCAGAGTTTATCGGGCGGCGAGCGGCGGCGGGTAGAGATCGCTCGCACCCTGGCCATGAACCCGCGCTTTGTGCTCCTCGATGAGCCCTTCGCCGGTATCGATCCCATCTCGGTCATCGAAATTCAGCAGTTGGTGCAAGGTCTGAGTGAGCGTGGCATTGGCGTTCTCATTACCGACCACAATGTGCGAGAGACCTTGGGAATTTGCCAGCGCGCCTATATTCTGCACGATGGGCAGGTGCTCAGCGCCGGCAGTCCGCAGGAGATCATTGCCCACCCCGCCGTACGCGAGGTGTACTTGGGAGAGCAGTTCAAGATCTGAACCATGAAACAAGGACTCGAACTCAAACTCGGCCAGCACTTGGCCATGACGCCGCAACTGCAGCAGGCCATTCGTCTGCTGCAGCTGTCGACCCTCGATCTGCAGCAAGAAGTGCAGATGATGCTCGACAACAATCCCCTGCTCGACGAGGAGGAAGGCCCCGAGTTAGTGTCTGAGCCGCAAGAAAGCAGCCCAGTGGCGGAAGATCGCCAATTGGATCTTGCGGCCAGCGAGAATCTGCCCGATGAATTGCCGGTCGACAGCCAGTGGGAAGACGTTTTCGACCTTGGCAGCGTTGGGCCGAGCACGGCCGGCAGCGAGGACGACCTGCCGGACTACGAGGCGCGTAACAGTCGCGCCCAGAGTTTGCAGGACTACCTGCGTTGGCAGGCGGATCTCACCTCCTTCAGCACGGAAGAGCGCAGTCTTGCCGAGCTGATCATCGATGCCATTGACGACAACGGCTATCTACAAGCAAGTGTAGAAGAGCTGGCGGAGACCGCCGGGCAAAGTCCCGAGGCTTTGGCAGCAGTCCTTGCCCAGGTGCAGGACTTCGATCCGCCGGGGGTAGGAGCTCGCACGCTGGCGGAATGCTTGTCTCTGCAGTTGCAGCAATTTGCTGATGAAGATCCTGCGCTGCCCCTGGCTCGGCGCATCGTCGAAACACAGCTCGAACTGTTGGCCAAGCACGATTATGCCCGTTTGGCGCAGGTCCTCGATGTGCGCGAGGAAGAACTGCGCGCTGCCGTTGCCCTCATCTCCGCACTCAATCCCAAGCCCGGGGCGGAGATTGGCGGTGGCGGATCCGAGTATGTGATTCCGGATGTGATCGTCCGCTGGGTGGGCAAGCGCCTGCGGGTCGAACTCAACGCCGAGGCGATGCCGCGGCTGCGGATCAACCGACATTATGCCGATCTTTCCTCCGGCAAGGATGCCGCGCACCGCTACATCCAGGAACAGCTCAACGAGGCGCGCTGGTTCATCAAGAGTTTGCAGAGCCGGCAAGAAACCATTCTCAAAGTT
>DDOU01000175.1:2164-4847 GCA_002341825.1 Candidatus Igneacidithiobacillus taiwanensis
TTCTTTTCGAGCCATGTGGGTACCGAGCAGGGCGGCGCTGCCTCGGCGACGGCGATTCGTGCCGTCATTGCCAAGATCATCCAGGCTGAGGACCATCTGCACCCCTTGAGTGACGCCGAGATCGCAAAGATTTTGGGCGAGCAGGGCATACAGATTGCACGCCGCACGGTTGCCAAATATCGCGAGGCCGCCAACATTCCCCCGGCGAGCCAGCGTCGCGGTTTTTGAGTCGACCTCGCCGCTTTTGCAATCGTGACCAAGGCGCTACACTGAATATGGAGCGGTAGAGCAGTGACGGACTCCCATAATTGCAACGAAAGCTAGGAGCTTGCCATGCAACTACACATTAGTGGGCAACACCTGGACCTCACCGAGGCCATCAAAAATCATGTCACAGAAAAGCTCGGTCGCCTCGATCACTATTTCGATCGGGTGATTGTCGGGCGGGTCGTACTCAAATATCTGGGGCACGAAAAACTCTCCAATGTAGCCGAAATCAGCGTCAGCGCCCCCGGCCACGATTTCCATGCCGAAGCGCGTGCAGCGGATATGTACGTAGCCATCGACCAACTCGCGGAAAAGATCGATGGGCAGGTGCGGCAATACAAGGAAAAACTGCAGCGCCACCGGGGCGCTCCAGTAGCCGCTGTGCTTGCCAGCGAAACCGAATGACCATGGCTGCTTTGCCGCTCCGCGCAGAAGCCATTCTCCTCGATACACCAGACCAGGATGCCATGAGTGTTCTGGGACGGTTGGCTACCTTATTTGGCGTCGCTGCCGCCATGCCGGCAGAAGACATTCTGCAAGCACTGCAAAACAGGGAAGCACAGGGTTCCACTGCCCTGGGTGGAGGCGTCGCGGTTCCCCACGCTCGTCTCGCGGGTATCGGGCAAACCGCCGTTGCCGCCCTGCGCACCCGCAGTCCGGTAGATTTCTCGGCGCCCGATGGCGAGCCGATACGCCTTTTCTTGGGCGTGCTCGTGCCTGCCTCCGCTACCCTGGAGCACCTAGAGATACTATCGCAGCTGGCTACCCGTTTGGCGCGGCCAGAGCTACGCCAGCAACTGCTGCAGGTGACGAAGCCTGCGGATTTCCGGTCCCTCCTTGTCGAGGAAGCCTAGAAACCAGTTGCCTTGCCACCGCCGGTGGTGCTGAGGAGCCATGGATCGAAGCGTTGCCGTAGTACGGTTGGTAGCCGATCTCCAGCGCGAGCTGGGCTGGAGCCTATTACATCCGGGGCGTGCCGATAATGCCCTCAGCGCCGATCCGCAACATGTGAGCGATGGTGCGGCGCTGGTGGGTTTTCTCAGCTTTATCCGTTCGCACCCGGTGCAGGTACTTGGGCAAGCGGAGTTGGATTACCTTCTCAGCCATCCGGCCCAAAGGTATCAGGTCAAGCGGCTGCGGGTATTGGTTCTGGCCGAGGGCGTTTCGCCCCCTGCCGATTGGTTGGCGGTAGTCCTTGCCGAGGGCGTCAGCGTCCTCGCCTGTCCGTTGCCGGCGCGTAAGATACTGGTGCGGCTGCAACAGTATCTACAACGGGAACTGGCGCCGCGTTGTCATTTGCATGGCGTGCTCGTCGATGTTCTTGGGGTAGGAATTCTGATCCAGGGCGAGGCCGGTATCGGCAAGTCCGAATTGGCCCTCGAGTTGGTCAGCCGTAACCATCGTCTCATTGCCGACGATAGCGTCCTCTGTATCCTCGAGGCGCCAGGGGTGGTGACCGGGCACTGCCCCCCGGCCCTACAAGATTTCATGGAGGTGCGCGGCCTCGGGATCGTCAATATTCGCCAGCTCTTTGGCGCCGCTTCGGTGATCGATTCCAAGCGATTGCGCCTAGTGGTGGAAATTCGCGATATGGCGGAAATGCAGCTGGCAGATATCGACCGCCTGCAGGGCCAGGTCGATAATTGGGAGATCTTGGGAGTGCCCTTTCCCCGCCTGCGCCTGCCGGTGAGTGCCGCACGCAACCTGGCGGTATTGGTAGAGGCGGCGGCACGTGCCCACTATGTACGCGAGTCGGGCATCGACATGCTGGCAATTTTCGATCGACAAACCCGCGGGGGACCGAGCGCGCCATGAAAAATCTCAGTGACTTCGTCCTCATTACCGGCCTTTCTGGTTCCGGCAAGACGACCGCCTTGCAGGCCTTGGAAGACCTGGGCTACTTTTGCGTCGATAATCTCCCCGCCACTCTTTTGCAGTCCCTGCTCGAAGAGATTGCCCATCACCAGCGCGATTTGCTGCGCGTTGCCGTTAGCATCGATGTGCGCAATCGTGTTTTTCTGGATGCCTTACCAACGGCGCTCGATAGTTTGCATCGGGACTATGGCCTGCAACCGCGTATCCTCTTTCTCGATGCCGACGAAGAAACCCTGCTGCGGCGTTACAGCGAAACCCGGCGACGCCACCCCCTGAGCGATCAGGCGACCGAGCCGGGGGCGGCCCTGCGCCAGGTGCTTTTGCGCGAGCGGATTCTTCTCACGCCTCTGTCGCGACTCGCCGATCGGGTTCTCGATACCTCCCAGGTGCGTAGCCACGCTCTGCATCTGCGGGTGCAGGCGTGGGCGCAGGTGGCGCGCGCGCGCGGCTTGGTTCTCCTGCTGCAGTCCTTTGCCTTTTCGCACGGGGTACCGGCCGATTCGGATTTTGTCTTTGACCTGCGCGCGCTGCCGAACCCCCA
>DDOU01000054.1 GCA_002341825.1 Candidatus Igneacidithiobacillus taiwanensis
GCCGATGGCGTGTACCACCATATCCATGGGAATCACGATCGGGCGCTTGACCAAGGTGTCCTCCCCCTTTACCAGCAGACGCCCATCCGGCGACTTGGTCACCTCGGCAATACGCGCCTTTACGAACTTGGTCTTGTACTCTTCTTGGCTCTTCCAATAGAACTTGTCTTCGTAGAGGCCGAAGGTACGGATGTCCATGTAATAGATGAACACGTCGGTGCTGGGCGAGATTTCCTTGATCTCCATGGCAAGGTTTGCCGACACCGTGCAACAAATCTTGGAACACCACTCGCGCCCGATCTGCCGATCACGTGAGCCCACGCAAAGCAAAATGGCAACGCGCTCCGGCACCCGACCATCGGAAGGGCAGCGAATTTGCCCGGTACCGACCATCTGCTCCATCTGGGTAGTGGTCAACACGTCTTCGTAGGTGCCAAAGCCCCACTCCGGCTTGTTGATGGAATCAAAGTGGGTGAAACCCGTCGCGAGCACGATGCTGCCGGCTTCTACCTTGTTACCGTTGCTGAGATGCGCAGTGAAGTTGCCGGCTTCACCCTCGAGTTGGGTAACCTTGGTGGACTTGTGGATGCTGACGTTACCGTTACCCTCCACGCGGCTGACCATGCGGCCAATGGCATCCTTGGCCCACTCACCCGAAGGAACGAGTTTAGAGTACCCGGAAATGATCGGCGCACCACCGAGAACATCTTCCTTCTCGACGATTACCGCCTTCTTGCCCATTCCAGCGATGGTTGCGGCGGCCGAAAGTCCGGCCGGGCCTGCACCTACTACGAGAACTGTATCTTGCGCTGCCATGACACTGCTCCTCTGCTGTCTCCGTATGGTGAAGATAGTCGCCGCGGAGGAGGTTGTCAAGCATCTGTACTAGACAAATATCGGTCAGGAATCTCGTAAGGGTTTTTGCCAGCTTTGCACCGCTTCCAACAGGTCGCGCAGGCGGCGAAAACGCGGCATACCCTCGGCGTCGGGATCGAGTTCTTCGGCGCCGCTACCACTCAGCCACAGGCTGGTGGTGGCTGGCATGCCGGCGCGTAGTTTTTGCAGAACTTGCTGATTTTTGGCATTGATGGAGGCAGCAGAAACCGCCAGCTGCAGCACGGGCACCGTACACTGCTGCAGGCAGGCCAAGACCGCGGCGGGAGCTGGCTCGCTCCCCAAGTAGAGAACCTCGGCCCCGCTGCCAAGTAGAAGGGTGCGGGTCATTTGCAGCTCGAGTTCGCGGCCTTCGCCGGGCAGGTTGGCGAGCAAGATCTGCAGGCTACCAGCGGCCGCGGGCGGGAGCATTGCCCGCGCCCAGGCCAGAGACTCGAGAAGTTGCTCGTGGGCAACGGCCTGCACGAAATCCGCCAGGGATTCGCTGAGTTCGGCTTGCGCAAGCTGCTGCTGCAGCGGGGCAGCAATGCGCAGAATAAAGGCTTGCACCCCGAGATTGGCGAGATACTGGCGCAGCAACTGGCTGCTGCGGTGAAAGTCTAGATCCTGCAGGCATTGCCACAGGCTGTCTACCTCGTCGCTAGCGACGTTACTGGCAGGGCCCTCGTTGCTACTTGGGATCTCCTGCAGTAAACGCTGCAGCTTATCCTCACTGGCGCCCACCACAAAGCCGGGGCGGTAGCCGGCAGCCAGCAGCTTGTTGATGTTTTGTAGTCGCTCGATTTGCTCGCGACTATACAAGCGGTTGCCGCTGGCATCGCGCGCTGGGACAGGGAATTCGTAGCGGCGCTCCCACATGCGTAGGAGTTCCTTGGAGATTCCGGTCTCCTGCTCAACGACGCTGATGGGGTACTGATGCTCTTCCGCTTGCATGGGCGCTTGCTGTTCTCGTTTTGTATAGGACGGTATTGAAACTGGGATCGGCATATACTAGGATCATCTTGCCATGATTGGCGCGTATAGTACAAAGTCCGGACGGCGAAGCAAGGGGAGGGGCGGTGAAGGAGTTTTTCCCAGTCCAATGGCGAGACCAATTGGCACGAATCGACCGCCAGCAGATAGAGCTCTGGAATTTTGGGGTCATCGCCCTCAACAACGAGGCCAAAGTCGTCCTCTTCAATAGTGCCGAGGAGCGGCTGAGCGGGCTGCCTCGCGAAGAAGTGCTGGGACACGATTTTTTTACCGAAGTAGCACCTTGCACCGCCAGTCGTCTTTTTCGGGGCCGCTATTTACGCGCCCGTGCCGAGGGTTTTCTCGATGAGCACTTCTTCTACACCTTCACTTACCGAATTCGCCCGGTATCAGCCCATATCCACATGCTGCACGACGCTGCCCAGTCGCCCTTGGTCTTCTTTTTTCTGGACCGCGTGGTGCCGCTTTTCGAGGACTTGGGATGAGTAGCGCGCCGGACTGGCTCAGCAACGACTGGTTGCTGGAAACCTTCGATGCCCTTGCGCAGCAGCGCTTCCAGACCCCGCATCTGCGCGAAGAGCAAGATTTGCTGCTCTATCTCTGTTTGCAGAGTCTGTGGCAGTTGCTCAACAATGCCCACCAGGGCGACGGCGAGCAATTCCTGAGCGTGCAGCAGACGCGGCAGTTGCAGGAGATCGATAGCCGCATTGCGCGGCTCGAGAATACACTCCCGTTGGCACTGCGGCAGCAGGCACAACAATGTCTGCGCAATCTGTTGATGCAGATGGACGAGATGGCGCCATGACGCCACGCGCTGCGTTGCTGCAGGCTTTGCGCGATGGGCTCGAGAGCGGCTTTTGCCTGGACTGGCGCCCCGCCGGGGTGAGTCGCGCTTGGCCGGGCCCGGCGCTGCTCAGCTGGGCGCTGCGGTTGCGGCAACGCTGGCGTCGGCAATTGCCGCCCCGCGCGCGCATCGCCGTGCGCTTACCCAACAGCCCCGCCTTTGTTGCCCACTGGCTTGCTGCCCTGCAGGGCGACTGGATCTTTTGTCCTCTGCCGGAGCTCGATGCCGCGGAGGCGCAGCGACGCCTGCAGATGCTCCGACCGCAACTCATCGTCAGCGCCGAGGGCGGGCAAGTGCGAGAGTACTGGCCCGAGAACGCCATCGGTATCGATGACCCCGAGGATCTGGCGCTGATCCTCTGGACCTCGGCAAGTATGGGGCCGGGATCGGCCTTTGGGCTGTCCCATGCCGCTTTGCTCTGGCAGCTGCGGCAGCATGCCCCCGCTCTTGCACTCGGGCGCGACAGCCTGCTGCGTAATGTCCTGCCGTGGTCCCATGTTTTTGCCGGGGTGCTGGAGTTGCTTCCGGCCCTGACGGCCGGTGCCGAGCTGCGGGTTGCCCCCCTGCAAGGGCTGCGGCACGAACACTTTACCCACCTTTGTGCGGTACCGCGGGTGTTGTCGCTCTTGAGCGATACGCAGATTGCCGATCTTGCCGGCGGTAATGTTGGCGGCGCCGCCGTAGACGCGAGCCTGGCTGAGCGCTTGCAAGGTAGTCGCCTGCGGGTGGGCTATGGGCAGACCGAAGCGGGACCCGGGGTAATGCTGGGGCCAGTGGGTAGTTTTTCCGCGGCGCTGGTGGGCAAGGCACTCCCCGAGGTGGAAATCAACGTTGCCGAGACCTTGCACTATCGTTCTCCGGGCCAAGCCCTTGGGCGTTGGGATGGCAAAAACTGGCTTCCGGTTGGCGACGCCGAGGGGTGGATCGACAGTGGCGATCGCCTGAGCCCCTTACCCGATGGCAACTGGCGCTGGTGTGGGCGCCGCGATGCCCGCTTTAAGTTGGCGGATGGCCGCGGCGTGCAACCGGAAGAAGAAGAATTGCGCCTGCAGGCGCAGTACCCAGGCTTGCAGCAGGTGATCATTGGCGCCCCTGGACAACGGCGGCTGGCCGCCTTTGCGGCGGTCCAACCCGAAGATTGGGCCGCACTGCACCGCCAATGGCGCGAGCGCTATCCCCTCTATGGTCTGGCGCCCGAAGAGTGGCGCCCCTGGCAAGGTCCCACCGGTAAATTGCGGCGGGGAGACTTATACGCTGACTGGCAACACGCCTTGGCGCAAGCCCGGCGCGCCTGAAAGGAGGAAAAAATGTCGAAGCTGATCGTGATGACCGGGGCCTCGGGTGCCCTCGCCCAGGCGCTTCTGCGCCAAGTGCGGGAGCGCGGATGGCGAGTGGTGGCGGTTTCGCGTCAGGCACCGCCCGAAAACTGGCCCGAAACCGATATATGGCTGCAAGAAGATGTCTCGCATCAGGCCGGAGCCGATGCGGTATTTGCGGCGTTGCGCCAGCGCGAACTGGTCCCAGACTATTTGGCCCATCTGGCCGGCTCCTTCTTGCTCGCCGGTCTCGCGCAAACTTCCGAAGAGACGTACCGCCAAGTTCTGGCGGCCAATCTCGATTCGGCTTTTTTCTCTTTGCGCGCCTTCGTAGCCGCGCGCAAGCGCGCGGGAGAGGGAGGCGCTGCGGTTTTTGTTTCGTCGGTCGTCGCCGACATCGGCGTGTCTTTTCACGAGGCGGTGGCGGCCGCCAAAGGGGGCCTCGAATCCCTCGTCTTGGCGGCGGCGGCAACCCACGCCCGCGACGCGATTCGTGTCAATGCGGTGCGCTCCGGCCTCATGGATAGCCCTGCCGCGAGCCATATTCTGCGCAACGACAATGCCCGCACCTTGGCACGCAAGCAGTATCCCTTGGGTCAGCTCATCGATCCGGCTGCGGTGGCGGAAGCGCTCTTGTTCCTGCTAACCGCCGAGCAGATTACCGGACAGATCCTCGCCGTCGACGGCGGTTTTGGCGCGGTACGGCCCTTGCTGACCTGAGTCAGGATGGGGTGCGGCGCTCTTTAGCGTCGCATCCCGTCCCTTTCTACTTGGGCATGGCCATGGCCGCGCGGTTGGCGGCGGTGTCCGGCAGTTTGTGCATTTCCAGAGTAATATCACCGGCATGCAGTCCGTACCAGGTAACGTCGGTGTGGTCGATGACGACATTGGGTTCAATCATGTACATCCAATCGTCGGCATGCAGATTGTAAAAACTCTTGCCTACCGGCTGCTTGACGTCGTAGCTCCAATGCAGGGCAAAGCCATAAGCATCGCCGGCAGCCTTTTTCACATCGCCGGCAGAGCCTTCGGCATAACCAGAAAAGTGATGATTGCCATCGTCCACCAAGTGCCAAACCCGCTCGGCATGGGTAACCTTGCCGTCATTGGCAATATAGGTGAAGTACTCCTCCAGGGTACCCTGGTTGCCCTGCCAATGCCCCAGCATCCGCACGGTAAAGCGGTTCACGACTTTACCCGAGCGATTCTGGAACATACCCGTTGCCAGCAGCGGGCCATTGAAGAACTCGCGTAAGGAAAAATGTGGTGTGGTGTGGGCGTAGTCTTGCGGTACGGTAGCGCAGCCAGCCAGGGCCAGGACTGCAGTCAGGGGAGCAAGCAAAAAAAGGCGTTTCATCGTGAGGCTCCTAGGGAAACGGTGGTGGGAACAAATTCAACCCGCTGGGGTTGCAGAAGGTAGATGGACCAGACTTTGAGCAGGGCCGGCACCAGGGCGTAGCCGAGGAGCAGGGCCCAGAGATTTTTGCCGCTGGCGCTGTAGCCGAGCAGTTGCAGCAGGGGCAGAATGAGACCAGCGCCGAGAGCGGTTGCTGCCTTTCCTACCCAGTTGTAGAGACCAAAGTAGGAGCCGGCGCGGGCGTTGGCATCGGTATCGGTGTGGTCGGCCAAAATGCTGGGCGGTAGGGCTTGATCAGCGCCGAGGGCGAGGCCGCTCACCAGGCAAACGAGGCCATAGCCCCAGAGGGCGCCGGGACCGAGAAAACCCGCCCCCAGAAAAGCGGCAGTGGCGAGGAGCATTGCCCAGCGCCAAGCCTGGGCCTTGCCGCGCCGATGGGAAAGCCAGAGCCAAAGGGGCATGCCAGCGGCCCCGGCAAGAAAGTACAGAAGCAAAAACGCGGGCGCCCAGCTTGGCGCGCGCAGAATCTGGTCGACAAAAAAGAAAAAAAGGGTGGCCGCGACGGTATTGGCGCTCTGGGACAAGGTATAAACCCCAAGCAGGCGTGCTGTGTGCGGGCGCTGCAGCGGCTCGTAAAAGCGCCACCAAGGCCCTTGTGCCACGGTCGCCACCGGGCGGCGCAGCCGCTGCCCGCGCAGAGGCAGGGCGGCGAGCAAAAGCAGCAGCGCAAAAATTCCTGCAAACACCGGCCAGGCAGCACTGCCCAAGCGCTGCTGCAAAAGCTCGGGGAGAGCGGCGGCGAGAAGCACGCCAAGCAGGGCGCCGACCTCGCGCGCCGTCGTCAGCCAAGTGCGGCCCTGATAATCCGTAGATAGTTCCGCCCCTAGGGCTTGGTAGTTGAGACTGCTCAGGCTGTAGGCGAGGTAGAAGGCAAAGAGGGCGGGGATCAGGCTCCACCACACGCTGATTTTGGGCAGCGGATTGAAAAGAAAATAAAAACTCAGAAGGAGCAGGGGGAGCCCACCCCAGATCAACCGCAGCCGACTGCCTTGTTGGGCCGCCCAGAAGTCGCTGGCGCG
>DDOU01000127.1:0-1035 GCA_002341825.1 Candidatus Igneacidithiobacillus taiwanensis
CGTTGCATGCGTAGTTTTGATCAGAACCAGCTGCTCTTACCGTACGTTACTGATCGGCAATTTGCCGAAAGGAGTTGATATGAGCATTGCGAAAACGATTCGTACCGATACCCATTGGTTAGGGAAAGAACTTTGTCATCCGAAAGTTCTCGGACTACGTGCAACCTACATTCTCCTTTATGCGATTAGTCTAGGTATTTGGCAGAATTCCTGGGTAACCATCACCCTACTATTTTTTTCATTTTACACTCTCGCACATGGTGCCTATTGTTTCTACCGCACGCTTCCTAAGCAGGAAGGCTCACCAGCCCGCTCCCTCGGATTGGTCCGCAGGTCGGCAATCGATTTGGCTGTTGGATCTAGCGTTGCCATTGGTTTAGTCGTACAAGGCAATCAAGATCTGCTGTTACTCCTTAGCGCGTCCTGGCTCGCAGCATCCGTTATCTTTGAATTCCGTTGGTTAGTGCAAAATCATCGCGCTTGGGAAAAATTCTTCTTCCTATCCCTCGCTATATATTTACCACTCGCCTATGTACTACAATTTACCTTTGTTTTGGGTAGAAAGCTGGAGATCGCGGGTCTGGTGTCTGTCAATTTGATGATCTTGGCAGTGGCTGGAGCTGCCGCACTGGCGATTCTCGCGGGGCTGAGCAGCTCAGCCCGCCCGATGCTACGCACGCTGACTTTCTCGGAACACGGATAACACCGCATGGCAGCTCCGCTCGAATATCTGGACGTGCAATGCCCCTATTGCGGCGAGACCTTTGCGGTAGAGGTGGACATCTCGGCGGGGACGCAACAAACCATCGAAGACTGCCGCGTCTGCTGCGCTCCTGCTGAGCTATACATCCGTATAGATGAGGAGGGAAACATTGTTGATGTTCAGGTCTCGGGGGCAAACACATGACCAACACTGATCGCTTTTGGCGAGCCAGATCACCATGCCAGGGTTGAGCTTAGGCCTGCAGGGTGTGGGCAAAAGACAGCCCGACGCTCCAGAGCGCTGGCTTTTTCAGGGTATAGAACTGGAGCTGC
>DDOU01000127.1:1093-5013 GCA_002341825.1 Candidatus Igneacidithiobacillus taiwanensis
CTCGAGCGCAAAGATGCGGGCACCGTGCAACTCTGCGGCCAGGATGTAGATAGCCTCAACGATGACGCTCGCACCCTGTTACGGCGGCGTCAGATCGGTTTTGTTTTTCAGTCGTTCCACCTGCTGCCGCAGCTCAGCGCGCGCGACAACATCGCCCTGCCCTGGCGCCTCAACGCCCTGCCACGGCAGGAGTTGGGCGGACGCATCCATGCCCTTGCCGAATGCCTGGGGATCGCTAGTCGCCTCGATGCCCTTCCGCGGGAACTCTCCGGCGGGGAGCAACAGCGGGTTGCGGTGGCCCGCGCTCTGATCCACCGGCCGGCCTTGGTCCTCGCCGACGAGCCCACGGGCAGCCTCGACCCCGATCGCGCCGGAGAGGTACTTCGCCTCCTTGGGGAGATGGGTACCGAGGCCGGGGCGGCGGTTTTGATGGTGACCCATTCCAGTAAGGCGGCGGCGATTGCCCAGCGGCAGTTAGAAATGCGACGAGACGGCCTTCATTCCCTATGAAAAATTGGCGCATTCCTTGGCGTGCCGCCGTTTGGCTTCCGCTGCGCGCCCACCCCGGCGCGTCATTGCTCGCCGTCCTGGGCATTGCCCTGGGGGTTGCCCTGGGCCTTGCCATCGCGCTCATCAATGTTCAGGCAGTAGACAATGTTACGGGCGGCTTGCGCCGCTTGGCGGGGCAGGCGGATTTACTACTCTCCCGCCCCGGGGATAGCCTCGCGCAGAACTGGTATCCCCGTTTGGCGCAGGCGCCCGGAGTAGAAGTGGCAGCGCCGGAATTACGCGTGAGTGCATACACCAGCGCGGGAAAACTCCTCCCGGTTTGGGGCATCGATGCCTTCCAAAGTCTCGCCCTGGGCCAACCCCTGGTCCCCACACAGCTACAAAACCCTTACGCGCTTTTCGACCCACAGAATCTCATCTTGGACCAAACGGCGCTGCGCGCGCTGGGTAGCCATGATGGCGCCGAGCTGAGCCTGCGGGTAGCTGGGGTAGAGAGACGTTTTCGCATCATTGGCAGCATTCCCGACCCGGTTCCGGGAGAAGCGCTGGCGATCACCGATATAGCCACGGCGCAATGGTTGTGGGGTGAGGAGGGCAAAATTTCCCAAGTTGCCCTGCGTCTTGCCCCCGGCGTCGACCCTGGGCAATTCATTGCCCACTGGTCGCCCCTGCTACCACCCGGCGCTCTCTTGCGCACGCCAAAAGAGGCGGGCTCGGTGGCTGCCCGCGCCTCCCTCGCCTACCGCGTCAATCTCTTGGTGTTGTCGCTGGTCGCGCTCTTTACTGGTGCCTTTCTCGTCTATACCACCTTAGCCTTCAGTGCGGTACGCCAGCGCCGTAGCCTCGCCATTCTGCGCGTGCTGGGACTACGCGAGCGCGAGATCCTCGTCGCCAGCCAACTGCAAGGTTTAGTCCTTGGCCTGCCGGGCGCCCTACTCGGCGTACCGCTGGGGATCTTTGCGGCGCAACTGGCCTTGGCCCAATTGGGAGGCAACCTCGGTGCAGGATATTTTTCCAACACCGGCTCCTTGCTCGCTGCACGGCCGGGGCTTTGGGCGGGCTTTGCCCTCGCCGGCCTCGCTGCTGCCCTGTTTGGCGCCTTTTGGCCCGCTTGGAGCAGCCGTCATCTAGCCATCGTGCGCATACTTTCCGAGGGTAGCGAGGAAGAGACCATCGGTGGCCACTTTGCCCTGGGTGGGCTACTTCTGCTGCTCGCCGCCGTGGCGACTTTTTTGCCCGCCTGGGGCGGCATTCCCTATGCCGCTTATGTGGGCATTGCCTTGCTGCTCATTGCCAGTTTGTTTCTGCTGCCTGGCCTGCTGTCCTTGTTTGCGCGCCTGCTGCCGCTCCCGCAGGGGCCGTTGGCGGGTTTGGTGGGCGCGCAACTGCGCGGTAATCCGGGGCGGGCCAGTCGCAGTCTTGCCGCCATCGTCGTTGCCTTTAGCTTGGTGGTCGCCATGGCGGTAATGGTGGGCTCCTTTCGCGATTCGGTTGCCAGTTGGCTGCAGGATATCCTCCGCGCCGATATTTACGTGCAAGCCGGCGATAGCGACCGTGCCCTGTTGCCGGAGGGTGCGGGGGAAACCCTCTGCACACTTCCGGGCGTACGCAGCTGCTCGCCCCTGCGGCGTACGGAACTCGCCCTACTCCCGCAGCGCCCGCCGGTAGTCCTCTTGGCGCGCGGTATGGATGCCCAGGATCCCGGCCGTACCCTCGACATCCTCCAGTCTGCAGCGCCCGACCCCGCTGGCCCGCCGCCCATCTGGATCTCCGAAATCCTTGCCGGCCTGAGTCATTGGCGCGTCGGTCAGATCATCGAACTGCCCCTCGGCAAGCAGCCAGAAAAAGTTCGGATTGCTGGAATCTACCGCGACTATGCCTATCAGGAAGGGGCCATTTCCTTACCTCTCGACACCTATCGGCGCTGGACCGGCGATGATCGCCTCAACGGCGTTGCCCTCTGGCTGCAGCCGGGGGTTGCGACGACCACGGTACTCGCCAGCCTGCGCCAGCGCTATCCTGAGAGCACTGGTTGGCAGATTGCGACACCGGGGGAGATCCTTCGCCGCAGTCTGGAAATTTTTGACCAGAGCTTTGCCGCTACCTACGCCCTCGAGGCCGTTGCCATCGTCATCGGACTCCTCGGCATCAGCAATGGCTTTGGGGCGCAAACCCTGCTGCGGCGCCAGGAATTTGCCCTGCTGCGTTGTCTGGGACTGCGTCGACGCGATGTGGTACGCCTGCTCCTCGGTGAGGGCTTGCTGCTCTCTCTCTTTGGTATCGTGCTGGGCACCGGCCTTGGACTTTTGATCAGTTTGATTTTGATCAAGCAGGTGAATCCCCTCTCCTTCCATTGGCAAATGAGCTTTCACTTGCCTTGGGTACAGCTGACCGTATTGGCAGCAGTCCTTCTCTTGGCCAGCCTGCTCACCATGCTCTGGTCGGCGCGTGCGGTAATGGGCAAGCAAACGGTATTGCTGCATGATGAATAGGCGATGCGCTTTGCTCCTGCTCCTTGCCCTTCCGGCGTGTAGCAGTTCGGCGTTGCCGCCCGCTGCCTTACCCCTGCTGCCGACGCCCAAGGTGGAAGTCAGCCCCAGCCAGCCGCTGCGGTTTCCCAATGCCTATGGCAGTCATCCGCAATTTCGCCTCGAGTGGTGGTACATCACCGGCCATTTGCACACCGCGGCGGGGGCGCCTCTGGGCTTTCAGATCACTTTTTTTCGCCTGCGCCCGCCCCAGGTTTGGGAAAACCCCAGCGCCTTCAATCCGCAACAGATTTATTTCGCCCAGGCGGCGGTCAGCGATCCGCGCATTGGGCATTTGCTCACCGCCCAGAAAATCGCCCGCGGCGGTTTCGGGCTCGCTGGAGCCAAAGGCGGGCGCACGGATGTCTGGATTGGACGATGGCAGCTGCAGCAAGTGGGCGACGGCTACCGGGCGCAGGTCAACGCTGGTGACCTCGCCTACCACCTGCGCCTGCAGGCCACCCAGCCGCCGTTGCTCGAAGGCCCGCAAGGCGTGAGTCAGAAGGGTCCCAATCCGAAAAATGCCAGCTACTATTACAGCATCCCGCAGTTAGCGGTGCGCGGTACCGTGCGCATACAGGGCAAAGAGGAAAGCGTGCAAGGCAGCGCTTGGCTCGATCATGAGTGGTCGCAGGCCTACCTGCCCCGGCAAGCCGTGGGTTGGGACTGGATGGGCATCAACCTGAACGGCGGCGGCGCCCTGATGCTCTTTCAGATGCGCAAGGCCGACGGCAAAGCCCTCTACCTCTCCGGTACCTGGCGCCATCGCGACGGGCAGGTACAGTATCTGCACGGCACGGAGATCCAGTTGCAGCCCCTGCGCTACTGGCAGTCGCCGCAAACCGGTAACCGCTATCCCATCGTTTGGCGGGTACGCATCCC
>DDOU01000127.1:5142-6693 GCA_002341825.1 Candidatus Igneacidithiobacillus taiwanensis
TGCGCACCGGGCCTTGAACCAGCCAACCCAACAAAGATGCACTTTTTCTTCCCCTGGACTACTATTTTCGCATGCCCATGGAATCTCTTCTCGATCGTTTTTTCACCCGCTTTGCCAAGCGCAGCATCATCCTGCATAGGGGTTTTCCCGACGGCTACTTTACCGAGCTGCTCAAAGAGCCGGGCGGTGCCGGGCATTTTCGTGTCGATCTGCGCATTCCCGCAAGCCAGCCGCCATCGCCCATGGACTGGGTAGTGCATCGGCACATCCTGCCCTTGCAGCTGCCGGTCCCTTTGCTGGTCAAGGTAGACGAAGACTGCTTATACCTTCGGCATTTGCTGCACGGCGACAAGGCCGGCCACCCGAATGAGATTTTGTGGATGATGGATAGCATCCGCGAGCGCTACCATTACCGCCTGCAGCGTCAGGGTCCCAGCTTTTTGGCGGAGCCGGGCATGGCGGTAGAAGACAATCGGATCGACTACGATTTCTACAATGCCCCCTGAACTCGGCGATGGCGAGCTGCTGCGCTACGCCCGCCAAATTCTGCTGCCGGAGGTCGATGTCGCCGGGCAGCAGCGCTTGGCCGCGGCACGTGTGCTGATCATCGGCATGGGGGGGCTGGGCTGCCCCGCCGCTCTCTATCTGGCCGGTGCTGGTATTGGCACTCTGGGCCTCTGCGATGGTGATACCGTCTCCCGGAGTAACCTGCCGCGGCAGATCCTCTACAACGAGGATGATCTCGGCCGGGCCAAGGCCGAGGCGGCAGCCCACCATTTACAGGCGCACAACAGCAGTCTGCAGTATCGCGTGCATAGCCAGCCCGCGGCCGCAGAGCTTTTGACTGCGCTGCTACCGGAATACGACCTCGTTCTCGACTGCAGCGATAATTTTGCTACCCGTCACGCCATCAACCGCGCCTGTTGGCTGGCCGGTAAGCCCTTGGTAAGCGCCGCCGCCATTCGCTGGAGCGGCCAGTTGGCGGTCTTTGATTTTCGGGTGTCGGGACCCTGTTATGCCTGCCTCTATCCCGACCTCGAAAGCGAAGACGAAGATCGCTGCGCCACCCTCGGGGTCATCGGCCCGCTTACCGGCATGCTCGGCAGCCTGCAGGCCCTCGAGGCCATCCGTCTCCTCCTTGGCCAGGTCTCCCCGGTGCAGGGCAAGCTGCTTCTCCTCGACGCCCAAACCCTCGAATTCCGCACGATTCGTTTAGTAAAGGATCCGCAATGCCCGACCTGCTCCCGGCCCTGAAAATTCCGCGCACCCTTGCCCAAGACCTTTTTACCGCCCTCCAGTTTGGGGNNCAAGGCTGGGTGAGTCGCCATGGTGCGGAATACCGGCTGCATCCTGGTACCGATGCCGATTGGCCGGAACTTGCCCGGCAGCTTGCTCGCTTTGGCGAAACCCTCTTCGCTCGCTTTGGAGAAGTCGAGGAACCCCGCGCTACCGGGCTTTGGCGCTTTCGCATGGCCGAAGCAGAAAAAGGCGTGCTGACCCTAGCGGTGGAAGATGCCGACGGCAAGCCGAGGGAACTGGCCATCGATGGCG
>DDOU01000148.1:0-3739 GCA_002341825.1 Candidatus Igneacidithiobacillus taiwanensis
CCCCCTTGCCGCTGGCTGCGAGGAGATGGAAGTGGTCATTTGCACCGATATCTTGCGGCGCGCCGGGGCAGAGGTCAGTTTGGCGGGCATCGATGGCGATACTGCCGTAACCGCCTCCCGAGGTGTCGTTCTGCTGCCCGATTGCAGCTGGGAAGCACGGCGCCAAGCGCCGATGGATCTGTTGTTGCTGCCGGGAGGCGCGGGTGGGGTGGAGCGGCTACGGCAGTGCAGCAGTCTGCTGGCCCTGTTGCGGGAGCGCATGCGCAATGCCGCACCGGTGGCCGCCATCTGTGCTGCCCCTTCCCTGCTCGCCGGGCAGGGTCTTCTTGCTGGCAAGAGGGTGACCGGCTACCCCGGCACCCTCGATGCGGCGAGTGCGGAATATCGCTACTGCAGCGATCCGGTGGTGGTCGATGGCTCCCTGACCACGTCTCGCGGTCCGGGAACCGCCATCGATTTTGCCTTGCAGCTGGTCGCGCAGCTCTTTACTGCCGAGCGACGAGCGGAGGTGGAAAAGGCTTTGCAGCGGCCAGCAGTTTACCTTTCTTCTTTCCCTGTGGATAATGGCCCGGTTCAATCAAACTGAAGGAAAAATCATGAAACTTCGCGCAGTTATTTTGGCTACCATGGTTGGCGCCATTTCTTTGCCCGTGTTTGCCGCCCCGGCAGCAACGGTCAATGGCCACGCCATCGAGAACAGTCAGGTCCAGGAAATCATGGATATGAGCCCGGATCTGGCCAAGCAACCCAATGCTCGGGAGCAGGTCGTCCAGAACCTCATCAACATGGAAGTATTGTCTCAGTACGCCGATCAGCATGGCTTGGCGCAAACCCCGGCGGTAGAAGAACGCTTGAGCCTGGCCAAGCGGCAGATCCTGGCCGACGCCGCTGTCGATTCTTACATCAAGGCGCACCCCATCACCGACGCTGCTGCCCAGGATGCCTACAACAAATTCGTTGCAGCCATGGGTAAGAAGGAATATGAAGTGCGGCACATTCTGGTCAAGACCAAGGCGGAGGCCGACCAAATCCTTGCCAAGCTGAAGGCGGGGCAGAAGTTCTCCACCCTGGCGGAGAAATACTCCATCGACAAGGGCAGCGCTGCCCATGGTGGCGAGCTCGGCTGGATCGTCCCGGGCATGGTCGTGCCGCCCTTCGCCCAGGCGGTAGAGACGGCCCCCATCGACAAGCCGGTGGGCCCGATCCAGACCCAGTTTGGCTATCACATCATCGAAGTGCAGGCCACGCGTCCGGTCACTCCGCCCAGCTTTGCTTCCATGAAGCAGCGGATCAAGGCGCAGTTGCAGCAGCAGGAAGCGGCCAAGTTTGTTTCCGATCTGCGTAGCAAGGCGAACATCAACATCACCAAGTAAGGTTTCACGCTTTTTTGGCAGGGCCGCGGGGGAAACCCTGCGGCCTTTTTCTTGCCTAGACGATTGGACGGCGCCACAATGAGACTATCGAGTCTTGCAGGAGCTTGTGTGGTGTCAGCGCGGAAAAGTCCCCAACAACCCGTTCTCGAACGGCAGACGCAGGTGCGTGAACCGCATCTGTATCGGGTCTGTCTGCTCAATGATGACTATACGCCGATGGACTATGTGGTCCGTATCCTGCGCGAGTTTTTTCATAAAAGCCAAGAAGATGCCGAGCGAATCATGATGGAGGTCCATCTCCAAGGCAAAGGCACTTGCGGGATTTATCCCTTTGATCTCGCAGAAACCAAGGTCACCCTGGTTACCGCGGATGCGCGTCAGCATCAGCACCCCTTGCGTTGTACCATGGAGAAGGAGTAGGCGATGATCGACAAGGCCTTGGAACAGTCCATCAATCAGGCATTTCAGACGGCGCGCGAATACGGTCATGAATACGCCTCCGTCGAGCACCTACTGCTGGCCCTTCTCGATAACCCCGCCAGCATGGAGGTTCTCGATGCCTGTGGCGCCGATCGCAAGCGTTTGGCGCGGGAACTGAAGAGCTTTCTCAGTAAAAAAATCCCCTCCCTCGGAAGCGCCGGAACGGTCAATAGCCAGCCCTCCATCGGCTTTCAGCGGGTCATCCAGCGCGCCCTCTACCACGTACAGTCGGCGGGCAAGGAGGCGGTCACGGGTGCCAATGTGCTGGTCGCCCTCTTTGCCGAGCGCGAGTCCCATGCCGTCTATTTTCTGCAAAAAGAGCATGTATCGCGCATGGATGTGGTGACGTATCTGGCCCACGGCCAACCCCGGGATGAGGAAAACGACGAGGGCGAGGAACCCGGTAACGAGCAGGAACGCAACAAATCGAGCAAGGATCCCCTCGCCACCTACACCCGCAACCTCAATGCCCTGGCACGGGCCGGGCGCATCGACCCCCTCATCGGGCGTGCGCAGGAGTTGGAACGGGCCCTGCAGATTCTGGCGCGGCGGCGCAAGCACAACCCCCTCTTCGTTGGCGAACCGGGGGTGGGCAAGACCGCCATCGTCGAGGGTCTGGCGCGCGCCATCGTCCATGGCCGCGTGCCCGAGCATCTGCGCGACGCGACCATCTACGCCCTCGATATGGGTGCGCTCATTGCCGGCTCTCGTTATCGCGGCGACTTCGAGGAGCGCCTGAAGGCGGTGCTCAAGGCCCTGCAACGCCAGCCCAAGGCCATCCTTTTCATCGACGAGATCCATACCATCATCGGTGCGGGTGCCGTCTCGGGTGGGGCAATGGATGCCTCCAATCTGCTCAAGCCCGCCCTTGCCGCAGGCGAGCTGCGCTGCATCGGAGCGACTACCTATCAGGAATTCCGCCAGCATTTTGAGAAGGATCGTGCCCTCAGTCGTCGCTTCCAAAAAATCGACGTACCGGAACCCAGCGCCGACGAGACCTTTGAAGTTCTCCGCGGCCTGAAGCGGCAATTCGAAAATCACCACCACTTGCGCTACACCGACGCTGCCCTGCGGGCGGCGGTGGAACTCTCGGTCAAACACATCCACGATCGTCATTTGCCCGACAAGGCCATCGATGTTATCGATGAGGTAGGGGCGGCCCAGGCGCTGCTGCCGCCTTCTCGGCGCAAGAAAAGTATCGGCGTGCACGATATCGAGGAAATGGTGGCAAAGATGGCACGCATTCCGGGTAAGTCGGTTTCCGTCGACGACCGCAGCGCCCTCAAGAATCTCGAGCGCGATCTCGGGCTGGTGATTTTCGGCCAGGATCGCGCCATCCGCGAACTGAGCGCCGCCATCAAACTCTCCCGCGCCGGCCTGCGTCATCAGGAAAAACCCATCGGTTCTTTCCTCTTTTCTGGTCCTACCGGGGTGGGCAAAACCGAACTCACCCGGCAGCTCGCACATCTGCTCGGTATTCCCCTGATCCGCTTCGATATGAGCGAGTACCTGGAGCGGCACAGCGTTGCTCGTCTCATCGGTGCCCCGCCGGGCTATGTGGGCTACGACCAGTCCGGCCTGCTCAGCGATGCCATCCTCAAGCATCCGCACGCCGTGCTCCTCCTCGACGAGATCGAGAAGGCGCACCCGGATATCTTCAACGTGCTCTTGCAGGTCATGGACCATGGCAAACTCACCGATGCCAGTGGTCGACAAGTGGATTTCCGCCAAGTCATTCTGGTCATGACCACCAATGCCGGTGCCGAAGAACAAGCGCGCTCGGCCATTGGTTTCATTCAGCGTGGGGGCGAAGCCGGTAAAGAGATGGAAAGCATCCGCCGAGTCTTCTCGCCGGAATTCCGCAACCGGCTCGATGCCATCGTGCC
>DDOU01000148.1:3808-6148 GCA_002341825.1 Candidatus Igneacidithiobacillus taiwanensis
GGCTACAGCCTCGAGATCAGTGCCGCGCTACGGCAGTGGCTGGCCAAGAAGGGCTACGATCCGCTCATGGGGGCACGCCCAATGGCGCGCCTGATTCAGGAAGAACTCAAGAAACCCTTGGCAGAGCATATTCTCTTCAGCGACCTACCCAAGGGCACGCAGATTCGCGCCGATCTCGAGGGCGACAAGGTGGTGCTGCGCCTACCGGAGACCGCGCCCGCCTAACGACGCCAGTAAGCCGCAAGCAGGCGCGCCTCCGGCACCTGCTCGAGGATGGCGGCGGGAATTTCCACCGTCAGCCCCGGGCGCGGCCGCACACTCACCCAAAGCAGGTTCATGCGCAGGTTGAGATCGGCAAAGACTACCCAGCGTTGGTAGCGCTGCAGCACGCCGCCAATGGCCTGCAAGGTCTGCAGTTGCTGGGTTTGGTTGCGACGGCGCAGGCCGGGAAAAAGCATACGGAAATCGGCAAGGAGTTGGCCGTATTCGTCGCGGCTCGGCACTCGCTGCCATAGGGGACCATCGGCGGCAAAACCGGGCGCACTGGTAAGCGCCGGCAGCCCCGCCCGGGGGACGAGAATCGTCCCCGGAATGGCGGCATCAGGCCCCGAAGCGGGCAACATCCTTCTCGATGATGGCGCGAGCAGCGTCCACCCCAGACCAATCCTTGAGCTTGACCCACTTGCCCGGCTCCAGATCTTTGTAGTGCTCAAAGAAATGGCGCACCTGATCGAGCAAGGATTGCGGTAGATCCTTGACGTCACGAATCTGCTCAAAGCCAGGCGCAATCTTGGGATGCGGCACGGCAATGATCTTCATGTCGATGCCGCTCTCGTCTTCCATGGTCAAAACCCCTACCGGCCGCGCCCGCAGCACCGATCCCGGCGCCACCGGCTGCGGCGCCAGTACCAAGACATCGGTGGGGTCACCATCGTCGGAAAGGGTATTGGGGATGAAGCCGTAATTCAGGGGATACTGCATCGAGGTGAAGAGAAAACGATCGACAAAAACCGCCTCGGAAGCCTTGTCGACTTCATATTTGATATTGGAGCCCTGGGGAATCTCGATCACGACGTGGATGTCGTCGGGCAGGGCCTTACCGGCGGGGATTTCTTTGAGCTTCATGCAGAACACTCCTCATGGTGGGAAAAAATTGCGCGCACGCGGGCGAGATCGCCGGGGGTATCGACCCCAATCGGGGCCTCGATCTCCGCGCAGCATACCCGAATGGGCAGGCCGCGTTCGAGTATGCGCAGTTGTTCGAGGGACTCGAGCTCCTCCAGGGGCGAGCGCGGCCAACGCGCATAGTCGCGCAGAAAACCGGCACGGTAGGCGTAAAGACCGAGATGCCGCCAATGCCGCCCGGGGGCTAGAACGGCATCGGCGGCGAGGGGATAGCGGTCGCGATCCCAAGGGATGGGCGCCCGGGAAAAATACAGGGCATGGCCCGCGGCATCGAGGACCACTTTGACGGCGTGGGGATCGCAAAGATCTGCCCAGTTGCGTAGGGGTACCGCTGCCGTTGCCACCGACAGTTGCGGGTCGGCGGCAAGGGCGGCCGCCACGCTCTGCAACAAGGAAGCCGGCATTTGCGGTTCATCGCCCTGCAGGTTGACGACGATTTCTTCCTCTCCAAGGCCAAGGATCTCCACCGCCTCCGCCAGCCGCTCGCTGCCACAGCTATGCCGGGCATCGGTCTGCACCGCCTCCCCCCCATGGGCGCGGACGGTGGCGAGGATTTCGGCATCGTCTGCCGCCACCACCACCCGCGCAGCACCACTCGCCAGGGCCGCGCGCCGCACCCGTTCGATCATCGGCAACCCGGCAATCGGCAGAAGGACTTTCCCCGGCAGGCGGGAGGAGGCCAAACGCGCCGGGATGAGGACGGTAAAGCTCATGGCCTCTCGGACTCCCAAGATTCCGCCTCGTCGATGAGCAGCACGGGAATGCCCTCGCGTACGGGATAGCGCAAACGACAGCGCTCGCAGCAAAGGGCCTCGCGATCGGGGCAGGGCACGAGAGCGCCCTTGCAAGCAGGGCAGGCCAATAGGTCGAGCAAGCGGCGGTCGATTTTCACGCTGGTTTCCTCCAGGCAGCCAAATGCTCGTCGAGCCAGGTGCCAAAAGCGGGTTCCCAGTGGACCCCGATTTCGAGCACCCAGATTTCCAGCAAGCCGGCAAGGTGTCGACATTTTACGGCATCCTTGCTGGTCATGACGAGGGGCCCGGGTATATTGGCCAAATCCTGCCGACGGAAGACGTGATGATCGGGGAAAGCATGCAAGGTGACTTCCGCCCCCAGGGCCTCGAGACTACGCTGCAACCGCTGCGGACGGGCAAT
>DDOU01000148.1:6179-7124 GCA_002341825.1 Candidatus Igneacidithiobacillus taiwanensis
GCCCGGGATCAGCGAGGGAAACGAGCCTGGTGACTTCCGTTTGCAGCAGAAACTTGGGGACTGCCAGCTCCGCAGCGATGGGGCTAGCCAAGGCCGCAGCATCACAGAGCAGGGCATCGGCGGCGCCGAGAGCGCTTCTGCCCTCGCGCAGGGGGCCAGCAGGCAAACAACGGCCGTTGCCGAGGGGCCGTGCTCCTTGTAGGAGCAGTAGAGAAAGGCTGGGGAGCAGGTCGAGGTGCTGAAAACCGTCGTCGAGCACGACGATGTCGTGCCCCGCCGCTGCCGCGGCGGCAATACCCGCCCGTCGCCGGCGACTCAGATACACCGGCGCTGCCTGGCGCAGCAGCAGTGGCTCATCGCCAGCATGGCTGGGCGTGTCGTCGGGCGCAACTGCGTAAGGCTCGCGCTCGGGGGGATGGGCGCCATAGCCGCGGCTCACCGCCGCCGGCTGCCAGGAACGCTGCTGCAGGTAACGCAAAAGGGCAATGCTCGTTGGGGTTTTGGCAGTCCCCCCCACATTGAGATTCCCGACGACGATGCTGGGCAAAACGCCAGGAGAGCGCCCGGCGTNNGCGCCCAAGGGGCGCAGGCAATCGGCCCAAAGGCCACCCTCATACCATTGCCGCTCCAGGGTTTGGCGCCAGCTCACCAGTCGAATACGCGTTGCAAAAATTCCGGCAGCCGTTCGCCAGCCAAGCGCCGCTGCTGCCAAAAAAAGCGCCGATAGGCATCGGCCTCCTCGCGGGCCGCAATCGGATCGGCGAGCAGCGTCTGCCAATGGGCCAGTACCGACGGCGGATTGTTGAGCGTAACGGGCTGCGATTCGGGCTCGGCGGGAAGATCCCAAGAGCATTCAGGGCAGCGACTGAGGGGGCGCCCGCCCGCAAAGATCTGCCAGAGAGCCGCACCCGTCGTATTCTGCAGGTGCACGGCATCGACCGCCGC
>DDOU01000148.1:7203-12657 GCA_002341825.1 Candidatus Igneacidithiobacillus taiwanensis
CTGCGGGCGCACCTTCCCCTTCCAGAAAAAGCAGCCCACGCGCACGCAAAGGCGAAGCGCGCCAGGCTTCCTGCCAAGGTGCCCAGTCGTTGGGCGCGAGCCCCCGGACCCAAAACAGGGCATCCCCCTGACTGCCGAGAATGAGGCTGCGAAAATTCGGCTCGACCTGGGCTACCGTCACCAAGGTCAAAAAGTCAACGGGTTCCTGCACGACCGTACCGAGGGAGAGACGCTGCCATTGCCGGTATTGTTCCTGGGAGCGAGGATAAACGGCCTCCCAGAGCATGTCCTGCGCGCCCGCTGCAGGCAAGGTCGCCATGCTCAAGGCCGGGCGTTTCTCGGCCCGTAGCAGCTTGGCCAGGGCGGGGCTGGGGATTCGACCGAGGCCAAGATAGCGCAGGGGGTGCAGTCGATCGAGAGTGGCGCGCAAGGCCTCGGGATGGGCACAGGGCCCAAAGCCATAGCCCAAACGATCGATACCGGCAGTACTGGCGGGGAAGAGACTGGAATCCTCGGCCTCGAAGGTGAGGATCATACGCAGATCGCGACGCTTCTCACTAATGGCGCGGCAGAGTTCGACGCCAAGGCGCAGCTCGTCGTGGGCCGCGCCCCCCTGTAACCACAGGACCGGGCCGCGGTCTCCCGGCAATTTCAACCCGCCCCAGCGCGCATTGGCCTGGGCGCGTCGCCCGGCGCGGGCATCCTGCCAACTCGCCCAGCGAGCCCGCCAATAGTTGCCACCGTAATAACTGCTCATGCATCCTCCTCCAGCGCGCGCCCCATCAGGACATCGGCACGGCGGCGCTGGCTGCGCATCTGTGCCTGCAATTGCTCTTGCAAATGGGCCATATCGGCAGCCGAAGCATCACTGGCCACGCGCAAGGGCTCGCCCCAAAGGACGACGGCCCGGCTGCCCGGCCAAGGCAGCAGAAAATGATCCCAGCTGGAAAAGATTTTCCCCCAACGGCTCGAAAAAGTGACTGGCACAATGGGTAGACCCGTCCAACGCGCCAACTCCAAGACCCCCATCTGCAAGACCTCGCGTGGGCCGCGCGGACCATCTGGGGTAATGGCTAGATCGGAACCAGCACGCGCGGCGCGGAGCATGCCCTTGGCACCCTTGAAGGCGCCGCGGCGGCTCGAACCCCGCACCGCCGCATAGCCCCAGTAGGCCATTGCCTGGGCAATGAATTCGCCGTCGCGATGCTCGCTGATGAGAATGCTTATCTGCCCGCCGCCCAAGCGCCGATAAGCAGCAGGGATGAGGGCCAAGCGCCCATGCCAAAAGGCGAGGATGATCGGCTGCCCACTGGCGCGCAGGACACGGATCGGTTCCGCCCCCTCCTCGCGCCAGCGCAGGCTGGCGGCGATCCCCCGCAAGAGCGCTGCCGCCAGCCAGGCGGCACTCGACTGCCAGCGCCCTTCTAGCCGCACCCTTCAGCTTCTCGCCGTGCTCAGGGTGGCAAAACTGATGCGCGTCAGCCCCGCCTCCTGGGCGGCGTCGAGAACGTCGATCACATACTGCTGGGTGGCGTCCTTATCGGCGCGCAAGACGATCACGCGCTCCGGGTCCTGGGCGGCCAGGGCCTTCAGTCGCTGCGACAGGGCGCGCATGGACAGCACTTGTCCACCAATCGAGACTTGACCGCTGGCACTCAGGTCGATGGTGATGGGGGTCTTGGGCTCCCCTTTTGCCGCCTGCTGCGCCTTGGGTAGCTGCATGGAGAGATGGCTATTTTGCACAAAAGTCGTTGTCACCATAAAAAAGAGCAGCAAAACCAAGACGATATCGACCATGGAGATGACGTTGATCTCCGGCTCTTCCATCCCGGAGCGGGCGCGAAAATTCACTTTGTGGCCTCCGGCAGCAAATTGACGAGCTTCAACACATCCTTTTCCGTCGCCAAGATCAAGGCTTCTACCCGCCCGCGAAAGTAGCGGTAAAAGAGCAGGCTCGGAATAGCCACGATGAGCCCGGCTGCGGTGGTGATCAGGGCCTCGGCAATGCCACCGGCGAGGGCTTTGGGGTCGCCCATACCCACCGCACCAATGGCCGCAAAGGCATGCATGATGCCAAAGACGGTACCGAGCAGGCCGAGGAGCGGCGCCACGCCGGCAATACTGCCCAGAAAATTGAGATAGCGATCGAGATGGGCCATTTCGTGGCGTCCGGCATCCTCCACCGCCTCTTTGATGACCTCCCGCGGCTTTCCGGCGTGCTGCAGGGCCACCAGGAGGATGCGTGCCAAGGGGGTATCGCTCTCGTAGAGTTGCTTGACGGCCTGGGGCACCTTGCCAACGTCCACCAACTCGGCAATGCGCTCTACCAGCCCCACCGGCACAATACGGGCGCGACGGAGCACCCAGAAACGGTTACCGATGATGGCCAGGGCGATGACCGCCGCCAGCAAGAGAATGGGCAGGACGAAGCCGCCCAGGCTAAACAGTTCGAGCAAATCCTGCACGCATCCCTCCCAACCTCAGCGCTGAAGACAGCCGAATATACCACAAGGGGCGCGTCTTTCACCGCGGCGAAACGGTCAAGAAAGATAAAAATCAGTGATAGGCGGCCAAAACCTCGGGCGGTACCGGGGCAAAGTGAAAGGGCTTACTCGGCACAAATTTGCTGAGCACATCGCCGCTGTAAGTTTGTCCCTGCCCCATGGGCAGGATGCGCACCGGCGCCCCGGGCTGCAGGTCAGCCTTTTGCAGATTCACCCAAAAAAGATCCAGGGAGGAAGTCGAATTGAAGTAGTAGCGCAGGTTTTTCTGATCCGCAACCACGCGCCAGCGGGTAGTAGAGATATTGGGATGCCCCGGGGTAGAGATACCCATGGGTACCGAAACATTGTTGAGAACGCTGAATACCTCGGCTACCCCAAGCTGATTGTTGGCGGTCTTGGGGATGGCATGGATGTAGAAATCGGCGCGAGCAAAGCGGTCTGGGGCCTGGTTGGTGCCGGGCAGGAAGCGAGTACCGCCAATCTGCTCCCAGTATTTGGCCACGGCGAGCTGCTGCGGATACTCGGGATTGTTGGTGAGCACCTGATATTGGCGACCGCTGTGGACTACCAATTTGCCGTCGACATATTCGAGAATGGCGCTGTCGCCGCTGGCGTCGGACAAGGACAGATGCAAGGTCGTAAAGCGATCGGTGCCAGGAATGGGGGCGGAAATCAAACAGACGGGGTGGCTCTTGAGGGAAGCCAGGGCTTCTTTTACCGTCGCAAAGTTATCGAGAAAATACTGTGCCCAGGCACTGATCACGAGACGTTTTTCGTCAGCCGCGCAGTGGTCCGGATACTTACTGGTATTGAGCCAGAGCATGTTGGCGACCAGACCCTTTTGGTTCATGCCATCGCTCACCGCTGCATTCAAGGAAGTGACGACGACGCTACCATAGCGCGAGGTCCAGTCCGCCGAGTCTTTGCCAGCGCCACCATTTTGCCGCAAGCCCGCGGGAAAGAGCCAGAGCCGGGTGTTCATCGGGTCTTTCCAATCCATGGTACGACCGGTGATGTTGAGCCCATCGTCACCGTGGTAGACCACCCGGGTACAGGCCTCGGCATTGGCGGTGCAGGCCAGCAGGCCGAGGGCGAGAAAAAACCAGTTACGAGAGGCCATGCGCATTGCTCCTTGCGGTAGAAGAAAGGTCCGCGCTAGCGGACAGTGTAGGATGTGGCGGCTTCGGCCCCCAAGAGTTATCCGAGGCTACCTGCTGGGGACTGACGGGATCATCCACGTAATGGGGAGACATGATCTGCACCCCATTTTCGTTAAAGATATCAAGCACCTCTCCATGCAAGGCCGAGAGGGTGAGGGCATGGCTACCGAGCACATCGATATCGAAGGCGGCAACCAGGGTGTATTCCACATAAAAGTCGCTCAATGCCTGTTGCAAGACGTATGGCGCGGGATCACGCAACAGGCCGGGGCAACGCGCAGCCGCCTCGAGAAGCAGGGCATGGACTTGCCGCCAAGGGGTGCCATAGCCAATGGAAACCGAAACCTGGAGAACGTGCTGGTTGCCCCCTCCCTCGCGAGAGAAATTCCGAATGGGCTGACTGAACACCACCGAATTCGGAATGCTCACCTCTTCGCCCGTGCCAGTGTGGATACGCGTGGCGAACATGCCAATCTTGACCACGGTACCCCGGATCGAGCCGATGGTGACATACTCTCCCGGGCGCAAGGCATGAGAATAGAGCAGAGAGAATCCAGCCAAAGCCTGGCCCACCACACTCTGCCCACCCAGGGAAATCATCAAGCCAGCCAAAACCGAGACCCCCTGGAAGGTGGCGCTGCTGGACCCGGGCAGGTAGGGATAGGCCAGGGCGAGGGCAAAGAGCCAAATGAGCAGGGCGCTGATTTGCCGCGTCGGTGCCGCCAGATCGGCAGAAATCCAGGGTAAACGCAGTTGCTGTCTTTCCACCCGCCGCAGCAAGGTAGAATTGGCGTGGACAATGCCGCGTGCCGTGATAAATATCAGTATCGCCACCATGAGATTGGGAATGGCAACCAGCACCTGATAGCCGATGCGCCCCAACCAGAGCTTGAGCCACTGGGTAAAATGCACCCCGAGGGCGTGGCTGAAATCAAACTGGCGCAGCACAAAGGTAAGGTAAAGAGCGGCAAGAATCAGATAAAAAGCCAGAAAAAACAGCCGCAAAAAGCCGTTGAGGAGGTACTGCAATTGCCCGAGGTACTGCGCCAACGCTCCGTGCCGATGAAGCAACCACTGCCCCAAACGCTGTTGCAACCAGCGGTGCAGCTGCCCCAAGGCCCAATAGAGCAAAAAGAGAATACCCGCGCCCAAAATGGCCCAGGCCAGAGAGATGGCGAGTTTCAGCAGCTCGGACATGGTTTTTTGGTACGCAATGGCAGCAACCGCAGCATGCTCTGACCCCCTCCTCTTTTCTTGCCGCAAGTATCTGCGGGCACTGGCGCTTCGGTCAAGGATCCAGGCTTCTTACGGTAGGTCCCAGTATGGGCGACCGCCGCCGCCATCTCGCAGCTGTAGATGCCCCTTCGACCATCGCCAGGGGTCACCGCCCTCGCCCACGTAGCGAATACTGGCATAGGGATAGGCGTGGAGCAGGGCATGACGCTGCCAAGGATCCCAACTGTAGGGGGCAAAAATCACGCGCGGGGCACCACGATCCGCAGGACGGAGAAAGGCGGCAAGGGTAGGATCATCCATATCGCCCAAGAGCAAAACCCGGCCGCCATCCAAACCCAGAGCACAAGGTTGCAGCTTAGCAAACTGCAAGCTCTGCCCACCCGGCACCTTGCGCCCGTCACAAGTTGCCACCGGGCGCCCAAGCTCCGGCAGGCGATTGCCGCTGGGCAACAGGGTCGTAGCCGCCGCCGGTGCTGGTTTGGGCAGGGATAAATCACCCAGCACCCAGACATCCAAGCGCGAGCTTCCCGCTTTCTGCAGCCGTGCCGCCAGTT
>DDOU01000148.1:12677-13303 GCA_002341825.1 Candidatus Igneacidithiobacillus taiwanensis
GCGGTGTACAGACCGGTATGACCGCCATCCTGCCAAAAAATCGCCATGCCTTTGCCAACGGCGAGTTCTTCGGCGCGAAAACCACCGTCGCCGCTGGCACCCGGCGCCAGCAGGGGCACAAAGCCGAGATAGGCCAGCTTGCGTCCCGGCCAGTGGCGGGGCAAGAGGAGGAGGGAGAAGGCAAGACTCGCAGCGAGAGCCGCGACCAGGCGACCAGGGGTGACGGTGAGCATGGCGGCAGGCCAGTGCCGAAGCCAATCCAGCACCCAGGTAACCCCCTGCATTTCCAGGGCGACCAGTCGAAAGAGCAAGCGGTAGGCCTGCTCCATATCGAGCAAGGCGAAGGCCGCCCCGAGCAGGGCAACGGGGACCGCGAGGAGCTCGATCAGCGGAATCACCAAGAGATTGGCGAGGGGGGAAATCAGCGAGATGTTGCCAAAAAGATAGGCCAGCAGGGGCAGGAGCAGAATGGAAACTCGCCATTGCGCAGCCAGGGCTTGGCGCCAGCGTCCCTCCTCTACCCCCAGGCTGATGAGGATGGCCACCGCAAGGATGGAAAGCCAGTAGCCGAGGTCGACCACCTGCCCCGGGTCGAGCAGGGCCATCATCGCCGCACTGAAGGCCAA
>DDOU01000148.1:13378-13557 GCA_002341825.1 Candidatus Igneacidithiobacillus taiwanensis
GCCAAATAGGCATAGATCCAAGCCACAGGGATGGCGGCGAGAAGCGCTGCCTGCTGCGCCGGCCAGCGCCGCACCAGGGCGGGGATACGGCGCCACAGAGCGCGCCAAAACCAGAGGAAAAAGCCGGTGACCACCGCCACATGGGAGCCGGAAATGACCAGCAGATGGGCCGTGCCGGT